>DRSY01000058.1 GCA_011372335.1 Candidatus Woesearchaeota archaeon
GATTAAAAGCAACCCTTATATTATTCCCATGGGCGTACTCTGCTATTCTCTGCATTGTACGTAGACTCTCACCAAGCATGGTTGAAAGATAAAACCATCTCGTCTTAAGCTTCGCCTTCTTTACCTCGCTAAACTTCAACTCATTATTACAACCCTTATAAGTAAGAATAGTCCTGTCATGCTCTATTGAGTCAAGGATTATTGAGAAGCCAGACTCCAAGCCTCGCGCTCCTATAAAGTCAACCCCTTCTTTTTTCAAAGACTGAAGAATTAACCGTCCATTAGTATCCTTACCTATCTTACCCAGGTAAGCTGTCTTCAAGCCAAGTCTGGAGAAAGCAACAGCGGTATTAGCACCATTACCGCCGAAGTTATGCATCAGCTTAGTGATAAGCATCTTTGTACCAACAGGATAAGAGATTAGTTCTTCCTTCTTGGTTTTTGAGCGTATACCTATTATCTCGGACTGGTCTGTATGAACAAAAATATCCAGGGTATTACTACCCATAGTTATTACATCATACATGATAAGTTATTAACAGAAGAAAAGGGTTTATAAACTTTATTATTAGGAGATACAACCCATGCGTTCATAGAAAAACTTTATAAGTAAATTTAATTAAGTCATAGCTAGTCATAACGTGACCTTCCAACACCTCTAACCGGGTGGAAGGGTCTTCCCCAATCCGCAGGGGCTTTTAATTCTAGATACTGCTTCACAGTTTGATGCAACCTAAAAGCAGTAAGATACAAGTCATCCCTGTACTTCTTTATATTCTCGAGATAAAACCGCTCCCTAAACCACCGCTCAAATATTCTTAATAAAGGATTCTTCATCCACTTCTCTTTGTAATCCAGTTGTAACCAAGCCTCCACTCTTATAATAACATCCCCTTTATTTGTTTTGAATTTATGGCCCTTATGCATTATTTCTATCTTCCTCATATTAAGGGTCTGCCAGTCAATCTTCAAGAAATACCTATAATAATTGTTACCCCTAGGGACCTGAATACACCTCCACCAGATATGATGTTCCTTACTCCCATCAGCCTTGGTCCTATCAAGGTAAAGTGTTTCAATCTTATCGTCTCCTGTATCAACAGCCTCGAAGCCCTCATCCTCAAGCCACTCGTGGACAAGCTTATAGAGATTCTTAAGATGAAAGACTTCTTCGTGCTCAATCTCAAACTTTGTGGCTAAGATATCCCTATGATCGCCTGGTCTTAGCTTAGCAATTGGCATACCATCCAAATACGCAACTAATTTATTTAAATCTTTTGGAAGAAATCATGGAAATCATCAGGAATTTTTTTCCTCAGATGAAGTCTTTGAGGGATGAACTCTTTAAGAGTAAAACCCAGTATCCTCCTGAAGAACAAATCCGGACGCATAGGCTTAGTGACAAGCCTCACAGCCCCTTTTTTAACCGCTTCAAGAACATCATCTTTGTTCTTAGCGCTCCTCACCAAAGAGTAAGTCTTGTTAAACTCGTAGAGTTTATGAGCATCAGAAGTACCTACTAAAGGTTTATTATACTTCTTTGCTACTTTTACTGCTCTGGTATTACCATTAAGGAAACTAAAAAACGGGGAGACAAGTTGCTTTGTATAGAAGTGGCAATACTCAATAGCATGGAATAAGTCAATGTGTTTTATCAGAGCGTTTCCCAAGCACCTCCCTTTAAAGAAAAATGGGTGGGGAGCTATTATTAATGCAGAGTCCTTCACCCGCTCTAAGTCCTCCAAAGTTCTTATCCTTTTTAAATCATCCTTGGTAATATTGATAAGAAGCACATCCTTACCTTTTATCCTTGCCTCTGCACCAGGGATTAAGAGTATGCCTTTCTTCTTAGCATAACTCCAAAGCGACTTCGTAAAATAGACGGAGTTATGATTAGTTATAGAGAGAACCTTAAAACCTTTCTTTGCCGCAACCCTTATCAAATCCTTGGCGGTATAAGGAATATAAGGGCTATCATAAGGGTCCTCTTTAGTATGTATATGGAAATCTGCTTTGAGGAAGCCACGCGTGTTCCGAACATTACAGCGTTTCTTTTCTGAGTTAAGCATTGACTTAAACATTGTAATAACCATTGTAATCAGCAGGAATAATAATTAATAAAGAACCTCATGGCAGCCATGTCTTAGGGTTCTTAAGCTTCTCTGGAAGGTACTTATCTATAACAAAGTTCAAACCCCACTTAGCTAGTGCTTGTTGCTCTGCTCTTACTTTCATCTGTAACTGCTTCTTAATTGCTTTCTGCCATTCCTTATGGTGCAGAACAAAAGGATCATTCTTAAGAGCATCTTTTCCTCTTTTTATATCAACTTCTTTAAGAGGATGTGTTGGGAGCTTGTATTCCTCTATGTCCTTCGGT
Organism: Candidatus Woesearchaeota archaeon; assembly: GCA_011372335.1. GTDB lineage: Archaea > Nanobdellota > Nanobdellia > Woesearchaeales > SM23-78 > SM23-78. Next base: position 2,378 of record DRSY01000058.1, read on the forward strand.
GTGATGCCTATGAACTTGGCTTTTGGAACACAGAAGTACTCATTAATATGAGCTGCGTTACCACTACCAACTTTAAGGGTCCTATAGATGTTCATATATCCGTAGAAGTCACCGTCGCAGAAGACATATACCGGTAACTTTTTCTCATCTGATAGTTTTCTTATGAACCTCCTGCAAGCCCTGGAAGGAACCCCTCCCATTGAGACTAGGATACAATTAGCTTTTTTCCAGAAACCATGCCTGTTAAGCCTTTCAAACATACCCTTGGTCTCAATTGCCAGGATGAACTTAGCACTTGTCTCAAACTTCAGGTGCTCAACCGAGGTGGGGATTGAATAAGCTCCTGAGCCCATTTTTGTGCAGTCAATCCTAACTGGTTTTCCTTTCTCATTCTTATCGTGCACTATTAGTTTCCCAGCAACGTCTCCGCCGTGCTCATCAGCTATGAAGCCTATCTGTTCCCGGTTAACACCGAACATTGCTTCTATATCGTCCATCACGCTGTCAGAATCGCTTTGCTCATTAAACCTTGCATCACCCCAGTTCTTAGATACATAATATGCTTCTCTCTTAGTAGCAATATCGTTGTTCTTGATTAATTCCTTGCTAAGCGCCATCATTCGCAGAGTCTGGGCAAAGCTCTTCACAGTAGAAGCAGTAAGAGTTCGTGTCTTCATCTTACCATTAAGCTCAAAGAACCCTGCTTTAACATTATAAGTAACATTACTTAGAGCTCTTATCGGAGTAGTCAAGGTGGGTTGTTTTTTCTTCTTAATCTTGTTATAAACATCCAAGGCAGTATTCCTTATTTGCATTAGGACTTTATTAGGCATTTTTTCTTTTTCCTCCTCTTAAAAATCCCTTCTAAAATGTTTTTTGTTCTTATTTTCTCCCTCATTATTTTATTTATTGTTCTTCTTGAGTTTCCTTTTCTTCCTCTTTACCAATCCTGGCAAGTTCTTCGTCAAAATCAATGTTCTTAGAAGGATCAAACCCCATGTCTTCTAGTTTGCCTCTGTGCTTCTCAAGCATTTTTCTGAGTTCATTCTCAATGTTCTCTGTCTCATACTTTTTTAAGTCAAGTATCTCTTTTAAACCAATAGCAACATGAGGTATATACTTTTCTATGTAGCTCCTCTTCTTCAATTCTTCTTTTACTCTTCTCTTCTTCAGAGTGTATTTCTGGAGTTTTCGACCTGCTTCTTGTAAGGCTAGTTTTATCTCGCTTATAATCTCAGGGTAATGAGCAATTGCTTCTTTAGACTCTGATGTGAAAGGCACCCATACACTCGCTATATGCACCGCTATAGTGACCGGTCCGATGGGTAGTGCTCCGTTGCTTTGATTCAGACCGTAAGGCTTCCAGTTAGTCTGAACAACACTCTTATAAATAGCACAGCCTCCTTGTTGGTATAGTAGAGGAACACGATTAGCGAATCTTAGCAGAGTGGCTGGTTCGTTCTGAGACTGGTCCCCGCCATAAGCAATACCTACCTCTACTTGGAAAGGATTCCCGCGATAAACACTAGGATTCCTAGTAACCGCGCAATAGTATTCTGCATTAACCTCTTTTCTTAAGCCTTTTTCAAGTAGCTCCTCTCCGATAGGGCTGATACAGTCAGTTGGAGGGCTAATAATCTTGGTCTTCTGAATAGCATTAATAAGCTTCTCAGCATCTTCTCTTGTAACTTTATGAGGGCTTATACTCGGAGGCACTAAGGCTTGCTCGCATATAAGCTTAGCAGTCCCTGCGCCTACTCGCGAGAATTCATTAACAAAAAATGCTTGTAATGTCCGGAACGGCGTATTCCTAAGCATTTTTAAGAGAAGACCTAGTTCAACACCGTAAGGATGAGGCTTTATCTCCGAGGTCTGGCGGGGCATTTCCTCTGTGGCTCTGGGAAAAATTATTTGCTCTGCTTTAGGATTAACATAAGTGATGGTTACATGAGGGTTGATAATAGCGGTTTGTTTTAAATAGTTATCAATACTCTGCCCTGCTTTTATATAACTGCCTTCAAGGTCAAGTTCTACTCGTGTACCGTGAGGCTTATCCCATTCTCGTTCCTCATCTTTAAGAATAAGAGGCTTGTTCTTAGAAGTATCAATTTTTAGTTCGTAGTAATGCGCAGGTTTGTTAGGGCTAATCTTGGATAGGATACGAGCAGCACGGCCTGTAGTGAGTTGGGAGTACATAACACTAGCACTAATACCAATGCCTTGCTGCCCTCTGCTCTGTTTTAACCTGTGAAACTTGCTCCCATAAAGAAGCTTTGCAAAAATCTTAGGTATCTGGTTTTTAACAATACCAGGACCATTATCCTCCACAATAACCCGGTATCTATCAGACCCCATTTCTATTACTTCCACAATTATGTCTGGAATGATGTTTGCTTCCTCGCAGGCATCAAGGGCGTTATCAACTGCTTCTTTAACTGCTGTGAGTAAGGCTTTTCTCTTATTATCAAAACCTAGTAAATGCCTGTTTTTTTCAAAGAACTCTGCAATACTAATCTCGCGTTGCTTACGCGCCATCTCTTCAGCTATTGTTGGAGCCATTTTTAACAAGAACGAATAAGAAATAAGTTATTTATAAAGGTTTGTGTGACCAAGAATAATAATTATTCCTCTGATTATTCAAATAAAACCGTGTTCTTTTAAGAATTCAAAGCCTTTTTTTCTTAATACTTTTAACTCGTAAAGTGTGTGGGCATCACTATTAACATAAATACTCTTTGCTTTTGAGAGCATAAGCATTAACACATCCATATCTGTTTTGTGTCTTCCAGTATCAATATACCTGCAGTTTAACTCGAAAGGGATGTTATATTTATTAGCCCTTCTTATAATCTTATTAACATCTATACCAGTATCTTTGATGAAAGTGTATATGTGACCTATACAGTCTATATCCTGGTGATGCCTGTTAATCGCATTAATAAAGGCCTGGGTTAATTCTTGCTTGTCACCTGAGTAAACATCTTTATGGTATGAGAGTATTATGAAGTCACCTTTCACTCCCTGGATATGCTCACAAACATCCCCTTTTTCGTTGAGTAAATCAGCTTCTACTCCGAAAACAACTTTCACGTCATTAAACACGTTCCGCCACCTTCTTATTATGGTTCGGCCGGTCTTCCGAGGATAACCTGCTCTTTGCAGAGCTGCTTGTGAGTGGTCAGCAAAAACAATTTTTTTCATGCCGAGCTCCCCTGCGAATCTAACCATTTCATTCACAGTACTTATGCCATCTGAATAGTTAAAAGAATGCACGTGATAATCCTCTTTCTCAGTGTTTAATATTCTCATTTCTAAAACCCCGCGTCCCTTCTCATCTTCCTCCTTTGATTTTCCAACCACTTATAAACAGTGGAGTGCATGCTCCCTTTGATTAGCAATTCCACTGCTCTCTTGGCATTCCCAACATAGGCACATTCACCAACTATGCTTACTGTTTTACCATAAACACTTAGAAAAGTTCCTGTGAGTTCCTCTATTGTTCTTCTTGCTTTTCCTTTAGTACCAATAATTCTTGCTTTTACTCTTTTAAGCTTATTCTTGTTATCAATCCCGTAATCAGACAAGTTAATTATTTCAAGCATATAATCCGGTCTTAGGAGTAACTCTGCTGTTTCTGGTTTAAACCCTCGGCCTATTGCTTTTATAACTTCTCTTAAGGTGTAGAGCTTAACAGCATCCTTGCCCGTAATAGTAACATCACCTTCTTTTGAATCCACGTTTATCCTTGCTGATGAGTACTCCTCTAACTCCTTCTTATCCTTCCCTTTTACACCTATAAGCACCGCGATTCTATCCTTGGGTATTTTAATAGTATAAGAATATTCTTCTTCGCTTATTTCTCCTATTGGCTTAGTGGTCCTCAGCAGGCTTTTTTTTTCAGCCATCTTGCCTTCTTCTTTTATATTATTCTTACTGCTTCTCCCAGCCTGGTTTTCTTCTTTATTCTTCTCAGTCATACTTATTCGGAGAACAAAGCTTTTTATAAAGATTATCCTCTTATATTTTTATAAACCTCTTCTTCATTAACCCTGAGTCCTTGTTTCTGAAAATATTTCACAATGTTCTTTACATCCCTTCTGAGGAAGTCCTCTGAGTTGGGATGATCAAGGGTGGTGGCTTGGCTAAAATCTATGAACACAGGGTCTTCTTCAAAATTAAGAATATTATATTCTGACAAGTCAGCATGAACAAGCCCTGCACGGTATAATTCCTTAATGTTCCTCCTTGTTTTTTCGAAGAATCTTTCTGGATTCTGAGGAGGCGCGTCTTTTAGTAACGGCGCAGGTTCTTTTCTGCCGATAAACTCCATTAATAAGACGTTATCTTTAACCGCGATTGGGGTTGGCACTCTTATAACCTCTCTGGCTTTTAATAGGTTACGATACTCTCTTTGAACCCAGGAGAATATCACTAATCTTCTTCTTTTTTTTAATCCTGAGAACCTCGGATCAGGTGCGATGTACTCGTACATCTTATTAAAGTTACAGTTCTCCACACGGTAAATTTTCACAATGATTCTTTGCTTACCTTTTAGTGCTGTGAATACATTCGCCTCCTTACCAAGAGCTACAGGGCTTTCTAATCCATCAAAGTATCCTTGGGAGTTAAGCTTAAGAAGGTTTAGAATAGTAGCGTTATCAAAGACGTTCTTATAAATCTTCCATTCCTCTTTGGTTTTTCTGGGCATAATAGGTATAGAAGATTTTGGGAGTTTAAAAAATGTGTTGTTTATAAGGTGATTATTAGAGGATTATATTATTGTATTCTTTAAGTTCATTTAAATCAATCTCTTTGTTAGAAAGGTTGTATGCTAATCCTTGTTGAACACAAGATTCTAATCCTAAACGCACATCCCATAATTTGGTAAAAACGTCCTGTAACTGATTTATACTAATCATATTAATAACTTTGTGAGGTTTATCTCCTTTTCCTAAAACAGATAAATGCACTATAGGATGATAAAAAGCATCTTCTACATATCGGAACTCGGCCATACATCCTTCTATTTCAGCTTGACATATAGTGCCTCTCAAAGGATCCTTAAATACATTATGATGCGTGGAGAATTTTTCTAATTCTTCCAAGGATTTTTTTACGATGTCTTCTACTTTCTTCTCATTTATTTTGTTACGAAGCACATGATTAAAGTCCGGGCCAGACCTTAAACCATAATTTATTAACTTGATTTTTTCAAAAGAGGCGGGGAGTTCATTAGAAGGAAAAATCTTATAGACAAACTTTTTAGAATAACACTCCCCAACTTTCTCTTTAACTTTTAGAGGGAAAGTAAGAGGGCCTTCAATAAAAGATTTTGTTAGTATAGTCTTACTTGCACCCAGTGCTGGAAAATCAGGAAATGTGATGTAATGACTTTCTTTTAGAAAAGTGAGTAAGGTATATTCTTCTGATGACTCAAGTAATTTTTCTAGGTCTTCTATTTTCAAAAAATAATTCCCTTCTTCATCTTCAATTAATTTTTCTTCATCAATAGGCAGAACAGTTTTAAAAGGCATAAGAAGTGTAACTACTAGAAAATTTATATATTTTTCGGTTTCTAATTAAAATAAAAAGAAAGAACAAAAAAAACAAATAATAAAATTTACAGATTATCACTTGTTAAGATTGCTAGTCTGCCGCTTGATTTCACTTTGGAATCCATAGCCACCAGGAAAGTCACATAAGCTCTTTCTGCGGTCATCAAGATGTCTTTGTCTATTACTCCGTCAAACACAACAGCATATATGCCTGACTTCAGACTTTTTATTGTGCCTTGGAGTTCTGATAAAGGTACCTTGCCGAGAATGTTTAGTTTATGGTCAAGGATGTATGCTCCTCTTGTTCCTATGAGGTCTTCTAGCATTGCTCCGAAGACTTCTTTTTCGCGAGTGGTTGGTTGCTTCGGCTTTCCTGTTGGTTGTGC
>DRSY01000095.1 GCA_011372335.1 Candidatus Woesearchaeota archaeon
GTGAGGGTTCCCATGTAGTATTTCGCTATTATTTTTCCAATCTCATTAACATTATCCACTTCTTTTCTCACCATCCATTTCAAGATTCTGACTTTTTCTTTTAAATCCTGGTATATCTCTTCTTCTGTCATACCGGTGTATAGTTTAAGCTTTTCCATTATCACCTGGGATTTTGCAATTTCTTCAAGGCTGTCCTTTGCCACATTAAGCTTCATAAGAACCCTGGGGTCGCCTGTGGGGGTTATCTCTGCTATTTGGAGAGTTCTTCTCCTGCCTGTTCGCCTATTCCTGTTCTGAATAACTATCATTGATAAGGATGCTATCATTGGCTTCGGTATTTCTATAGGCGGATTGGTTAGTCTTGTAATGACTTCCTCTGCGTTATTTGCGTGTAGAGTAGCATAAACGCTGTGTCCTGTGTGCATTGCTTCTAGGAGTACTTCTGCTTCTTTCTTCCTTCTAATCTCTCCTACGATTATCCTGTCCGGCCTCATCCTAAGACTGTTTACTAATAAGTCAAGCATGGTAACCCCGCCTTTTCCCTCTGGGTTCGGAAGCCTGGTTTCCATTGGCACCCAGTGCAGGTTTTCTGGGAGAGTTAGTTCCCTTGTATCTTCTATGCTTATAATCCTCTGGTTTGGGGGGAAGAAGTTACTGATAACATTAAGCATGCTGGTCTTTCCGCTTCCTGTTCCTCCACTTATAATAATGCTTAGCTCGTTCTGCACTGCGAGCCATATCAGGGCTGCTGCTTCGTAGCTAAGCACGTTACCTTTGATGAACTTGGTAATGGTCCAGGGGTCTTGAGAGAATTTTCTTATGGTTATAGTGTTGCCTTTAGTGCTTATTGGTGTTAGAGTTGCGTTAACCCTGTCGCCTGTAAGGAGGTGAGCATCCATTAATGGATTAAGATTAGTGATCTCCTTGCCAACATCCCTTCCTATCATGGTTGCGAAGTGCCTTATTCTTGCCTCTGTTACTATCCGAATATTTGTGACTAGCCATCCGTGCTTTCTATGATACACCCAGACGGGTTCTTTATGATTATTAACCACTATTTCTTCAAGGGATGGGTCTTGGAGGAGGATCTCTAGTTTCCCTAAACCCAGGTTCTCTTCTATTAAGTAGTTGATGAGCATGTTGGTTGTTCTTTCATCTGCTTTAGGAAAGTATTTGTGTATGAGTTTTCTTATTTCTCCTTTAAACCTCTGCCTGATATTTATAAGTTCATTCTGTTCCATGTTTTCTATCTCTTCAAGGTCCATTTTTGATATGAATTCTTGTCTTATCTTCTCTAGAATTATCTTGGTGGCATCACTAATATTGGTTATTGATACAACATACTCTGCCACTGGCTTGTCCTCTTCTGCGTAAATACTTATATCTACGACAATGTTATTGACAGTGATTGTGTAGCGGTCTATGAGTTCTCTTTTTGCAAGGTCTTCCTTACTTCTTTCTATTATCTGGGTCATGATTATCAACTCATTCCTCCCTTTTTTTTGGGTTTCTGGGTTTTTAGGAAGTAGTCGCGTTTAGGATGCTCATTCTTTGCGTGTTTTTTACGAATAAGAGTTTGTGTTCTAGTTTCTCCAGTTCTTTTAGTAAGGAGTATTTCTCATCAAAAGCTTCTTTTGGGAGCATCTGGGTTCTGTGTTTTGCTTCTAGGAGTTTATGGGTTGCTTCCTCTACTCTGCCCTTATCGAGCAAGGCATGGGTTTCTTCCAAGATTTTTTTAATACCCCCTGCTTTCTCCTTAACATGAGGGATGATCTTTTTTTTCAAGTCTTCTTCTAATAACTTGATATCCTTATGCGTTGCAAGTATTTCTTGGTATAACTCTTTTTTCTCCTCTAAAGGTTGGTCTGGATAATCCTTAAAGAGTTCTCTGAGGTCTTTGTATTCTTTAATTGCGTGAATAACACGCTTCTGTGCTAGGTACTCTTTTATTTTGAGGAGTTTCTTTTTAATCTCTTGTTTTTTCTCCTCTCTCTCATTCTTCTCTTTTTCTGCTTCTTTTTTCTTAACGCACTCCCTGCTATGCCTCTGAGCAAGGTGTTGTTTTAGTTTTTTAATATTCTCGTATAATGAGAGAGCGTCTGCTAGGAGAGCTGTTTTTTCTGCTTCCATTTCTTGAGGGAATGATTCGCAGAGTTCTCTGAGATGCTTGTACTCCTCCATGGATTTCGCAAGGTCCTTGTTCTTTATGTATTCCGCTATTTTGGTATGCGATTCGACTATAGCTTTTTTTAATTCCCTTACTGCTTCAAGCTTTTTTTCTATTGGAATCTCTTCTCCACTCTTTTTTTCTTTCTCTTTTTTTTCTTCTTCCTCTCTTCTTATCTTCTGCTCTGCTTCTTGTTTTAATTTCTTGATAGTATAATACCAACTCAGAGCAGATTCGTAGGCTTTTGACTTCTCCTTAGCGTGCGTGTTAGGCATTCTTCTGATTAACTCTTTAATCTCTCTGTACTTCTTAATTGCTTCTTTTAAATCCTGGCTGCTCACAGGCTTCTTGCTGGTAAGTTTTTCAAGCTCTTTCTCCTTTCTAGCAATACTGCTGAGGATGAGACTAACAGCATGTGATTCTTCTTGGAATAATTCTGGCTTTGTGAATAAGCCTTTTTCCTCGTACTCCCTTATTTTTTCAAAGAGAGTCTCTTCTCCTTTTTCTTTTTCCTCGAAATCCTTTATTTTCTCGTAGAGCTCTTCTAGGATTATATAAAGCCTTTTCTTGCTCAGAGATCCCTCTGTTGCTTTGTCGTACCTCTCCTTTACTTCTTCAAACACGTCCTGTGCTTTTTTCAGATCCCTTTTTTTAAGTGCGGAGTCTATTTCTTTGGTGTAGTCCTGGGTTATCTCGTAGAGGTCAAACTCTTCTTCTCTTAGCCCAGCAACTTTCTCAGCTGTTTTTCTGGCTTCTTGGTCAAGGAATTCTATTATGTCTCTTTCTATGAACTTATCAAAATCCATTTTTTATTTTTTTACTTTTGTTATTTTTTTATTCTTCCTTTTATTCTCTTAACCACCCTTTTTTATGATATCCTTTTATTATTCTTCTTACTTTTTTAGGTTTTGGTTAAATGTGTTGGGTGGTCAAACTTTTTTTTATAAGGATAATAATCTCTCCCTGTAAGCATACCATAATCTGCCGGTGTTGAGAAGGTTCCTTTTCTTTGCTTCTCGGAAGAAGAACTCTTTTTTCCTGTTAAGAGCCTCCTCTACATGGTTTCGCCATAGGAAATTTATTTTCTCTTTAGGAATGTTTTTTTGTGACGCTCTTATCTTGAAGTCCTCTTTATAAGCATCCAGGTCCAACTCGGTTTCCTCTTTTATAAGTGTTTTTTTCTCTTCAGCAGGCTTGTTAAGATAGATGATTGGCTTGGTGAACTTGTACTCTATACCAACTATTTCTTCTTCCACCAGGAAATCCACCCATGATTGGAGGAGTGAAGGGCTTATTCCGAGTTGCTTAGCAGCTTCAACTAGTGGTATTTTATCCACTTTTTTTAGGAGTTCTAGAAGATCATCAACCCCTGTTCTTATACTCTCTTCCTGCACTTAGGATTCACCTCTTTTTTTACCTGCTCCCGCCTTTTCTTCTTTTTAAGAGCCTGGTTTTATCTATACTCCTAACTATCCTGAAACTAATTATCCCTTCTGAACATATATAAAGTTTGTTAATTATCTTTCAGTAGTGTTAACACCGCTGTTGTTTTTCTATCCTTCAATATTTCTTCTTAACTATCCCTCTTAATCACAAACACCCGCCCTGTTATTAGCTGTTATTTTAGTCTCTAAAAAAAAGTTTTTTTTTATGAGCATACAGGAGGTGCGTCTTCACTGCTTATATTAAAGTTTAATCTATGATGATCATCCAATTGGAAGTCTCGTGGCTTCCCAGAAGAGTTAATAATGGAATCATTAACAATCTTAACTATGTAATTCTTGCCCTGGGCTTCGCAGGGGAGAGTGATGTCCTGCCAGAACAAGTAGTCTACCATGCTGTGATTATCCGTGGTTCGTGCCACAACAGCAGGGTGTGTGTGATTCACAAAGCTCTCAATACCATACTTATCATTAATATTATAAGCAAGGTCGCCTTTAATTCTTCTTATAAAACTAATCCCGTCATAATAATTTCTGTACTCGTGATTGTAATATAGTTGTTGTAGGTCTGTGTGATTCCAGAAACCCCCTATTTCTCCTGCAGGCTTGTTTATACTAGTCCTCTTTATAGTCTGGTTATACGTGCCGTTAAGCAAGTATAATGGGTCTGGGAGGCCTTCTATGCTTACAATACTTGTTATTAGCCTTGTATCAGATATGTTCGCGTACGCATCATCAATATCCACGCTGAGATTAATAATGAGCCCTATTGAGAAAGCATCCCCTGTGCTCTGAGTAACATTAATATTATTGATTCTATAATCTGAGTTTATATTGAGACTGGTATTTGCTATGTTTATTAGATTATCTAAGTAGTGAGTAAGAGTTTTGTTAATCATGCCTGGACAGGTTTTTGAAGACGTGAGATTACCTGTTCTTATACAATAGGCGTACTGGGTTTCAAAGTTAGGATTATACCCTTTGGGGGGTGTATTAAGGTCTTGTATTACTCCTTGCAGAGCAGAGTACCCTGTTATTGAACCAACCTCTCTTGCGTAGTCAAAGAAGCTCTCCATATAATCATTAAGTATGCTTATCCTTGTTTCTATAACACCTGTTTTGTAATCAACAGGCTTCTCAATCCTAGCGGAGAAGACAAGAGTGAAGAACACAGCGATGACTATGGCTAGCACTGTGAATATTACGCCCTTCTTATTACTGCCTTTCTTATTCTTATTACTGCTTATTAATACAAAATCTAAACCCATATGCTGACCTCAAACACCACAGGCCCGTATATATACGTCTCGTTTATCCTGTGGAAAACTATTTTCTTGGAGTTCATTACCAGATCGGATTCATCCAAGGGCTTGTTTGTTTTGTTGTATATCCTGGTGTCATTTATGTATACTGCAAAGCTTCTCTGCTCTGAGATTACGCCTTTACTCACCTCATCAACAAAATTCCACATAATCATACTCATATTCTTTCCGCTGCTATTATAATAATAGAATTCTACTAGTTGCTCGAGTAATGTGTTATCAAGGCTCGTAATATTCTTGTTAGTAGTAAGATTCCTAACATAGTCTCCTTGGAAATCCCTTACCCTAGTATTCGTAAGGAATTCTGTGTACTCCTTAAGCATTCTTAGAGTAGAGCCGGTGTCAGGCCGTATATTATATGTTGTGAATATCAGGATTAGGCTAAAAAAGATTATGCTTGCAGCTATGAACGCGTCTATCACAAAGAAATATGCACCTCTTTTATTCATACAGTATTATTATAAGCACCTAACTATTTAAAGGTTTTTCTTATGAAACAGCATTGTTGAAATTATTTTTAATTATTTTTACAGAATAATTCTGAAAATCCTAAAAAATTAGGGGTGGTTGCGTATCTAAGATTAAATTTGTATACTAAGATGTGAGCGGAGCATAGGGAACTTAGAAATCCATAATTATTAAAAAATCCTGCTTCTTTCCAAAGTGTTCATTATGGTGGATTACGCTGCTGAGATAAGGAAGCTTGAAGAAGAGCTTAGAAATACAAAGTATAATAAGCGCACCCAGCACCATATCGGGTTGGTTAAGGCTAAGATTGCGAGGCTTAGGGAGAAGCAAGAGGCAAGGAGGAGAGCGGTTAAGAGAGCTGAGGGCTATGCTGTTAGACGCTCAGGAGATGCTACTGTTATCCTGGTTGGCTTTCCAAGTGTGGGTAAGAGTACTCTTTTGAATGCCTTGACGCAGGCCAAAGCGGATGTTGGTGATTATGCTTTCACCACGCTTAGTGTTATTCCTGGGATGCTTGAGTACGAGTATGCTAAGATTCAAATCCTTGATGTTCCTGGTGTTATGAAGGGCGCTAGTAATGGGACAGGGCGGGGTAAGGAGGTATTATCGGTTATGAGGGGTGCGGACTTGGCTTTAATCTTAGTTGATGTTAATCATCCAGAGCACTTAGAAGTCCTTTTAAAAGAAATACATGATTTTAATATTAGGATTAATCAGCATAAGCCTGATGTTAGGATCAGGAAGACTGTGAGGAATGGGATAAGAATAGGAAAGACGGTTAGGCTGAGAAGGCTTTCTGATGAGACTATCAAGGCGATTCTTAAGGAGTTCAGGATTAATAATGCAGAGGTTCTTATACGCGAGGAGATTAATGATGACCAGTTCATTGATGTACTTGAGGGTAACAAGGTTTATATGCCTGCCATTATCGTGTTGACTAAGGCTGATACTGTTGGTGCAGAAGAAGCAGAGCGGGTTAAGAAGCAGATAAATGCGGATGTTATTATAAGCGCTCAGAAAGGCATAGGAGTGAATGAGCTTAAAAAACTTGTTTTTGAAAAGCTTGATTTAATCCGGGTTTATTTAAAGGAGCCTGGTAAAGAAGCAGATATGAATGAGCCTCTTATTATGCGTAAGAACGCCACAATAAGAGATGTTTGTGAAAAGCTTCACAAAGATTTTATAAAAAAGTTCAAGTTCGTTAGGATGTGGGGGCCTAGTTCAAGGTTTCCTGGTCAGAAATTGCTCTCACTTAAACACGTTGTTAAGGATAAGGATGTGCTTGAGATACACTTAAGATAAATGTGTTGGTAGGATTAGGGGGGTTGTTGGTATAAATTTTTATGAGGTTTTTATAACTAAAAAGCTTTTTATATAATGAATGTTTATACTGTCATGAAGGGGTGGGGGAGTGAGCACCCAAAATGCGAGTAGCTGGTGAACAACACAAGAGGCTTTATGATAAGAGGGCTCGTCCGCTTGCAGGAATCGCTATTTTTGAGAACAAGCTTTTTTGGAGAGGAGCTAAGAACAAGGTGGAAGGCGGGCCTAATATTGTTGTGGCTAATCATCCTGGAGCACACAAGGATATTGGTGTGTTGATAAGTCTTTATACAAGGCAGTTGTTCTTCACAGCGAATAAAGAGCTTTTCTCGTATGAGGAGATGAATATGCTTGCAGAGAAGTATCTTGGCTTGTGGTTTAGAAAAGCAGGCCCTGGGGTTAAGGCGAACATGATGTTCTTTCTTAAACCATTCACTCATATTGCTGTGAGGTATATTTCATCACGCATAGCACGTGTTGGAACCATCCCTGTTGATATCCGCGGAGGGGATAATTCAGAAGCCAAGCGAGTGATGGAGCAATACTTGCTTGAGGATAAAGCAGTGGTTCTCTTGCAGTATAATAATAGGCATGCTCCTACTAAGTATGATCCTCTTAACAAGGAGATTCATGAGTTCAGGTATGGGGCGCCAAGCCTTGCTTATAAGATGTTTATTAAGCATGGGGTGAATGTCCCTGTCACGCCTATCAGCCTTGAAGGCACATACCATCCCTTCAGACCTTTTGGTAAAGTAAAGGTTAATATTGGGGAGCCGATGTACATAACTGATTATTTAGACGTGGCAGAACCTGTTGCTGCTTTTAAAGAAGCTCTTGAGCAGAGGGTTGTGGAGCTATATAATGAGTTTAAGAGGGCATGATAATAATAGATAATTATATATGGATACTATATATAGATACTTGTATATTGTATACCTAGCTTATACATATTTAAGTGGAGTTTAAAGTCTTACACCGTTTATATCTTTTAATCTTCTTATATCTTTGGCTTTTAATCCTTGGGGTGTTATATGTCTAGTACTACTTCAATAACGTATTCTCCTTGGTACTTTTTTATGCTCATCTCAGAGTAAGTAACTGATTTAATATTGCCTTTGACCTCGTACCTCTTGTACTTATCGCCTAGCGCAGTGCAGCTTAAGGAGAACGTTCCTTCTCCTTCTATTATCCTCATATCTTTGATCTCTGCTAGGATGAATCCTTCTGTGTCAAGCAGGAATAATAGTTCTTCAAGGAAGTCGTAGAGTAAGGAGTTAATCCTGTTGGCTGTTATGCTAATCTTTTTCTTAATTGTTCTTTCTACCTTGCTGGTGTCTGTGAGAAAGTCAAAGGCTCCTATTACTGTATTAATAAATGCTTCTTCTAAGGTTCCTCCATAAGCTCTTATCTTTAAATCCGCGGTGTGATCCAGGTATTCGTATCTCATTTTTTTTATTTTAATTTATTATTACAACTTTTATTACAACTTTTTTTATTAATTCTTTTTTATTAATTCTCTTTATTAATTTATTATTTACCCACTTATTTTAATCTAGGTGTGGTGGGGGGTGTTTA
>DRSY01000169.1 GCA_011372335.1 Candidatus Woesearchaeota archaeon
CTATTAAGATTGATGCAGTAGCCGACCATAGTTATGACTTCGAGTTCGAGAACGTAAACGGAGACTTGTATGACTTCCCACTTTTAACTAACAAAGATGGGACCTACAAGTACGGAGATGACGACGACGACCTCATCTTTGAAGAGCCAGTCTATACAGGAAGTTGTGATGGTACCCATGGTTGGGACAACGAGACTTTCATCTCTGATGACGACTACTTTGTTGTCTCAGATGGTGCAACAAGCCTGACCACTGATACAAGGGTTACTAGTATAATGAGGTATAAGTCCATAAGCACTGGTGACAACACAGTAACCTTCCAGGACCTGGCAGGAGATACCATAGTAGTGTCCTACACAGGAACCCCGGGTGCAGGTGCTAGTGGTGAGCTGATTGTTGCTGGTAAGAGCCACACGTTCTACATTGGCAACGAGTCAGCAACAGCATCAGAAGACTATGCCCTAACAATGGACTTGGATGGCGACGGAACTATTAACGACACGAAAGTATACCTTATTGCAAGAGGAGGCGGAATAATTGACTTAGGAGACCAGAGCTTTAGTCTAGGAGCAGGTAAGGACAACTTGACCAACCCAGAAACCGCATCAGAAGCCAGCACAGTAATAAACATCTCAACACCAACAGACAACTTTGATGAGTCCAGCGACACAGGAACTAACTGGTTAGCAATCCAGATAAACGAGACCACAGGAAACGAAGTGGACCTGAGTGTGACAGAGCCAAGCCTCTACGAGTGGCATGAAGACGAAGACTATGACCTAGGAATGACAACCTACGGTGTATTCATAAAACAATACAACCCAAGCGGTGATGAAGCAGACGAAGTAACAATTGAGTACCCACTCGTGCAGAGAGAGCTCAGGTGTTCGTAGCAGCAGGAAGTGTTGAGGTCAAGGAATCAACAGCTACAAGCGGCGGAACTATTGAAACAACCACTGTGACCCCAATCGCTATTGGACTCGCAGTGCTTGACACAGACGCACCAGCTATTGGAACAGAGAACATGATCGTGGTTGGTGGTCCATGCGCTAACACAGTAGCAGCAGAGCTTATGGGCAACCCAGAGAACTGTGCTGAAGGCTTTGAGCCAGGGAAAGCAATTATAAAGCTATTCCCAGACCAGAACGCTTTACTCGTTGCTGGTTACGAAGCACAAGAGACTCTCGGAGCCTGTTATGTGTTAGCAGACCACGAGGACTACGACTTGTCAGGCACAGAGGTTGAAGTTGTTGTGGCTGACCTCAGCGATCTAGTGGTCAACCCAATAAGCTAAAAACAAAAAAATTCTTTCTTTTTTTTCTTTCTCTCTTTCTTTAAGTGTTTGTTTGTTGAAAAACGAAAAACATATATACTCTTAATTCAAGGCGTAACACTTGGTATGAAAGAGGATTATTTGTTAAAGAAAAACCCAGCATTGCCTCTTATCATCCTATTCTTACTTATTCTTTTCTCATCTCACGCAGAAGCAAAGACTCTTCATGGTGACTGGCATTACTCAGGAGACACCTTCACTGTTGAAGATGATGTTATCATGGTTACGCATTATAATTTTTATGATACCTCTGTGATTCTGGATGTGAATGATAAGACTTATATTATTAATGAAGGGGGTTGTGAGATAACCCCGACGAGGAAGTATTGTGTTGACGAGATATTCAGGGACATAGAGAACGCTGATGAGGATGACCCTCTTAAATTCGAAGCAGGAATTGTGTACGCAGGGATATACGTAACCATAAGTACTAGGGGTCCTGATATAAGCCTCTCAAGAGAATTCTCAACCACCACGCCTGAGCTTAATGAAGAAGTAACTGTGACAGTGACTGTGAAGAACAACGGCGAGGAAGGCACAGACTCCTTTTTTTATCAGGAAACTCTTCCAAAAGGAGTAATCCTAACAGCTTCGTCTTCTGGCACGAAGAGAACAGCTAGGACGGTTACCTATGAGTCTAACATTCCTTTTAATAGTGAGAAGACCTTTACTTACACCTTCAAAGTAACTGATTACATGGAATTCACGAGCCAGCCCATAGCAAAGTACGCTTATGAGGGGGTTGAGCAAAACGTTTCTGTTCCTAAGAAAACCGTGAAGGTGAACAAGCCATACGAGTTAGAACTAACTCTTTCCCAGGAGAGTATCGAAGCCAGCGACCAGGCCGCGCTAAGTATCCGTGTGGATAACAAAGTATCAGATGATATAGAGGTGAATGAGCTTGAACTAATACCTCCTTCCTTTGTCGCTCTTCAAACCAAGCCGGGCGAGCTGGATAAGAGAAAAGGGAGTTATTACTGGAATGGAAGCATAGAGAGCGGTAAGTATAAGCTAATAAACCTTCTTCTGAAACCTCTTAAGTCAGGTAGTTATGTTTTCTCTGTTAATCTGAGAGTAACAGACTCTGCGGGCAAGGAGTTCTCAGAGGTTCAGAACGCCACGCTCACCGCCACTGTTAAGGAGCTAGAACCCATCCTCTCTATTACTGATAAGAGCGTGTCTGAAGGCAGCGCTTTCAGAGTGGCTTTCTCAGTCAGAAACCCTAATGACAAGATAGGCTTCAGGGATATCACTACTGGTATTAGAAGCGAGTTATTCCCTGAACTAAGAGCAGAGCTTGATGAATTACTGCCTGGTAAGACTAAGACCTTGATAGTTAATGACACACTCACAGCACCTTTTCTCGACGAGAAAAAAAGTTATGAAATAGAAGCTTTTGGAACCTATGAGACCACTACTAACGAGCATTTTGAATTTTCAAAAACAGAGACAATCACAGTCAGCCCTGTGAGCGATGCAGTATCAATAATCCAGGAGTTCAGTGATACAGAAATAGAAGCAGGTACGAACCTCACAGTAACTGTTAAGATAAAGAATAATGTTGAAGAAGCAGTAAGTGTTAAGGTTGCTGATAAATACCCCGAGGATGTTAGTGTTATTGGAGGTAAGACAGGTACGACCCTTTATTTTGATGAGGCTGGTACAAAACAAGCATATACATATATTATTAGGATCCCGTCTGATTACGAGGAGGACAAGCTTGTAATAACAACTACTGCTTCTATAGGTGGAAAAAACTATGTTGGTAATAAATCAATAAACATCACGATTAGTTCTTCAGTAGAAGAATTGAATGAGTCTAAGCCGGTGAAGAAACCCGAGCCCAAGCCACGAGGAACTAAAGAAAAAAAGCCTGGTTTTATCGAGAAGGTTATCAATTCAATAACAGACTTCTTTAAGAGAGTGTTCGGAATGAAAAAATAAGGGAAAGCTTAGAATTACTGTTTTACTCCGCGGTATATGTTATGCTTATCCCTTATAATCCTTACTTTAACACAGGAATTAAGAGGAACACGCTCTGCTTTTTCAACAATAATTGCTCTGTTCCTATAAACCCCTATCTTTTCTCCTAGAAGAGGCCCTTCGCAAACAATCCGTGCTTTCACAACCTGTTTTCTTTTAAAAGGTTTCTCAAGCCGGACATCAGGTCTTATCCCAAAGTCTTCTCTGCATAGTCTTAGCTTAATCCCAGCGATCTTTTCAAATGGCTTAAGCATGTTAAAGAACTCATCCCATGTTCTCTGCTTCACAGGATTCCTGCCACGCTTATAATTAAGAAAGTTCTGGATGCCAAGCACAGGAAAAGAAGAGTTCAGATTATTCCTAATCCTCATACCTGTTCTAATCAATCCTTCTAGCTCCTCATCGTTAAGTCCTGGTATGATGACAGGAGCAATAAGCACACTTATTCTTTTACTGGCATAATCAATTATTTCAAGTAGGTGGTTAAGGTTATAAGTCGTGCCTGCCAAGAACCGGCATTTCTCCTTGTCAAGAGCGTTGAGTGAGATATTAAGCCTTGTAACACCAGCACTTACTAGCTCATCAACTAGTTTTTTGCTGAGCAAAGTACCATTAGTATCTATTGATACTACTTTGACTTTCGGGTTTCTTCTCAAATCCTTTATTAGCTCAAGCAGAGGCGCGTATAGAAGAGGTTCGCCCTGAGGACCGATATGAGCCTCCACAGGATTTTTTTTCTTCTTAACAAGCTTATTGAACTCTTCTATAAGATAATCTTTTTCAACAACATAACCTGTTCTTTTCTTTGTGCTCAGACCTGCATCAACACTGCAGAATACGCAGTCAAGATTACAAGCTGTTAAGGGTTTTACTTCTATGCAATTAGTATTTCTGTCCACCAAGCCGAAAACACCGGTTCCTATTAAGGGGATGCCTGAGTTCTTATGAACATACACTGTTCTTTGCTTATTAATAATGCATACCAGCTCTCTAAGTCCTTTCCCAAGGAGTTGGTTGAATTTGTTAATAGCTTTTCTTTCAGAGCACTTGAATTCTATTGAGTTCTTTCTTATCACGAACCCCGCTATTCTGGATAAATCACTTTTTAAGAGGTAGAAATAGTATATCCTAAGAAAGAAAACCTTTACTTTGTCTTCTCCCTCCACGAACTCTAAGTCTTGGAAGCTTAAAACTGCCATGTTACGCTTAAGAATATCTTTTTTATTTAAAAAAAGTGTTGATTTCCACAGCAAACTATATAAACCAAGTATTCTTCCTTCAGACCCATGGTTGATATCAGGATTACTTATGAAACCTTGTTTGACCTTCTGCGAAGGGAGAAGAATAGAGAGGAGCTTCAGAGCCTTGATAATGACTTCTATGAACAAGTACTGGCTTATCTTAAGGAGAAAAAAGAAGCTCTTAGCCGTAAAGGGGATGAGTTGTTTGTATCAGCGGAGAGGGAGAAGCTGAAAATACAGTTCCAGAATATCCGTAGGATTATAAAAGAGTTGTATGAGCGCAGGGAGAAGAAAATTATTAATATGGCTCTCACAAGGGTGAGGACTGGCTCTGATGTTATTGACACATCAGCCCTTCTGCCCTCTGAAAAAGAGTTTTTTGACGAGCAAGTAGCCTTGTTCACTAAGTACCGAGAAGAGGTCTTGAATAGCATTCTCCACCTCCAAGGGTTTAATAATAGAAAAGAGATTAAAACAGGGGGCGGGGAAAAAGGAGAAACCAAGCCACGGCTTGAAGCAGAGGAAAAAGAGAAGGATGATGTTAAGAAAGAAGAACCTGTTATGAGAGGAGGTGTTGAAGAAGAAAAAGAAGTGCTGGAGGACGCGGATGTGTCTAAGAAGAAAAGGATAAGGGTGATTAGTGCTATACCAGAATTCGTGGGTTTGAAAGGAGAAACCATAGGTCCATTTAATAAAGGGGATGTGGTAGAACTTGATGAAGCACTAGCAGATGTTCTTATAAGGAAAGGTGGTGCTGAGCCTGCTGAATAGCAAGCTTTTTAAATCATTAACTTCTCCAACGACGATAAGAGTATAAAAGAAGAGAAATAAGAACACTAAAAAATTTAATCCTCATAAAAATACATAATATTAAAAAATAATACTTTAAGAAAGAAGGCACTTGATAAAATGAAACTTAAGAAGATTGTACGGCGGCATTGCCCTTATTGCAAGAAGCATACAGAACACAAAGTATCTCTTGCAAAGAAGAGAGGAAGGAATGCTGCTCATCCCCTGTCAAAAGGTTCTAAGAAGCGGGTTAAGCAGAGGGGGCTTAGACGCGGAGCAGGCAACCTGGGTAGGTATTCAAAGCCTCCTAAGCCTAAGATGACAGGTAAGAAGACAAGTAAAAAAACAGACTTAAGATATACGTGTAAGGAGTGCAACAAGACTCATAGCCAAGCCAAGGGTTTTAGGGCTAAAAAGATAGAGTTCGTATAATTCTAAGTTAAAAACTCATCTCATCTTCATCATAACCTTTTTTGTGTTCAACAACCTTTATAAATCACCGCCTATTCTTTCGTCCGGAGTAACACTAAATTAGGATGGTGGAGGGATACTATGGAGGTAAGAGAACCTAAGAGCAAGTTCATCAAACTGAGATGCCCGAAGTGTAAAAACGAGCAAATAGTCTTTGGAAAGTCAGCTTCAAAGATTAAGTGCTTGGTGTGCGGCAGACTATTAGCAGAGCCTACAGGAGGCAAGACTAAGGTAAGAGCCAGGGTGCTTGAAGTCCTTGATTAGCTGAGGAGGCTCAGGATAAAAAACAAGCTGCTAAAAAAAGATAAGAAAAAATAAATTTTTAAGAGAAAAAAGAAAAAAAGAAGAATAATAAGGGGAATAATAATCATAAAGGAGGAAAAAAAGTGTTTCTTAAAAGAGAAGGCTTTCCTGAGGAAGGAGAACTCGTGTTCTGCACGGTTACCAAGATACAATACCATGCTGTCACTGTTCACCTTGACGAGTATGACAAGCCAGGCTTGATTCATATCTCAGAAGTCAGCCCGGGAAGGATTAGGAATATACGGGATTACGTGGTTGAAGGCAAAAAAGTTGTGTGCAAGGTTATACGAGTAAACCCTGAGAGAGGACACATAGACCTTTCTCTTAGACGGGTTAATGACTCCCAGAGAAGAAGAAAAACAGATGAGATAAAGCAGGAGCAAAAAGCAGAGAAAATAATCGCGATGCTCGGTGAAAGACTTAACAAGCCAGCAGAGGAGCTCTACCACGAAATAGCACCCGTCTTACTCGCCCAGTACCCATGGCTGCACCTTGCCTTTGAAGACGTGGTTGAGAACAATGTTTCTCTGGAGAAACTCGGAGTAAAAAAAGAGCTTGCTCACAAAATAGAGGAAATAGTGAAGGAGAAGATAAAGCCTAAAAAAGTTGAGATAATAGTACAGGTTAAGATTAAGAGTTACGAGGAAAACGGCTTATCTATTGTGAAGCAGGCTTTTAAAATAGCAGAGGAGGTCAAGCCAGACATCCAGGTTAATTACCTTGGCGGCGGTAATTATAGGATGCTTATTACAGCTAAGGATTATAAGAAAGCAGAGGAGATTCTTAAGCAGATTCAGGAGAAGATGACTGATTTTATAGAGGAGAAGAAAGGAGAAATAATATTTAAAAGGCAAGAAAAATGATGCATATACTGAAATGCCCTAAGTGTAGTAGTTATGGCTTAAAAGAGAAATGTAGTTGCGGAGGGATACGGCTTAGGCCTAAGCCTCCAAAGTATAGTCCTGAAGATAAATATGCTGAGTACCGCAGAAAGTACAAGAAGGAACAAAAAAGCACAGAACAGTAGGAGTCAGAGTTTTTTCATAAAAACACTTCCTCAGACCCCCCTCCTAAGCTCAAACACAATTCAAGTTTTGGAACATAATAAAAAAGGAAGAATACGTTGAAAAATAAATAAGTAAAAAAATTTTTATTTGCGCGCAAAAAAAAGAGCGCGGTAAAACCCCAGGAGATACAGGAAAATGTCTGAGTGGAAGATTCGTGTAACAAAGAAGGTAAACCTTTCTCAACCAGTATTAATAGAAGGAATGCCTGGCATTGGTAATGTTGGTAAGATAGCAGCGGATCTTATTGTAGAGCAATTACGAGCAACAAGAATTATTAGTTTCTTCTCTTATTGCCTTCCTAATTCTGTGTTTGTCAAAGAGGATAATCTTGTGGAGCTACCACGAATAGAGTTGTATCATAAGAAAAAGAACAAGAAAGACTTCTTATTCCTTGTGGGTGATGTTCAGCCTATGAAAGAAGAGGATTCGTACTCTTTCACCCAGGCAGTACTTAACACTGTTGCTAAGTATAAGTGCAAGGAGATAATAACCTTAGGAGGTATTGGTTTGCAGGAGCATCCTAGGAAGCCAAAAGTTTATTGTACGGGTAATGATAAAAGGCTTATCCAAGAATTTGTAGGACTAGGCGCGAGTAATAAGGTGTATGGTATTGTAGGTCCGATTATGGGTGTGTCCGGGCTGCTTCTCGGTATGAGTAAGGCTAAAGGTATAAGAGCTGCTTCTTTACTAGCAGAGACGTACGGACATCCTATGCATATCGGTCTAAGAGGAGCAAAGGAGATTATGAGGATTCTTGAAAAAAAGTACTCCTTAGGCATAGACCTCAAAAAATTAGAAAGGGATATTAAGAGTTTTGAAACAGAGCTAAAACCATTAACTAAGCAACAAGAGTTAACAGCGCATGAGACGCTAAAAGACATGACTTACAAGGACACCAGCTATATTGGTTAAGCCATATTAATCAATCTTAATCAATTAAATTTATATACTTCTTCTCATAGTTCTATAAACAGGAGACGCACAAAAATGAAAAAAAAAGGGGGTAAAAAGGGAGGTTATAAGAAAAAAGGGGAACCTAGCTTAGGGTTCCTTATCATAGGTGGAATTGCCCTTTTTAATACC
>DRSY01000167.1 GCA_011372335.1 Candidatus Woesearchaeota archaeon
CATTAATACTCAGGCATACTACTAGGCATAGAGGAAGCCTTACTGTTAGACTCTGAACCACCACCAGCAATCACATCATCAATTCTGAGAATCATCACAGCCACTTCTGCAGCACTACTCACAGCCTGAGTCTTAATCTTAAGTGGTTCAATCACGCCTTGCTTCCAAGCATCAATCACCTTCCCTGTGAAGACATTAATACCAGCCCATTTCTGCTTCTTATCATGAGCAGCTCTGAGCTCAGTAAGCACATCAATAGGGTCAAGACCAGCGTTCTCTGCAAGAGTGCGTGGTATAATCTCCATTGCCTCTGCAAAGGCTTTCACAGCAAGCTGCTCCCTGCCGCTAAGAGACTCTGCGTATTTAAGCAGGTTCCTGCTTAGCTCAATCTCAGAGGCACCAGCACCACCTACTGCTTTGTTATTCCTAAGAGCTGCTATAGTATCCCCAATAGCGTCTTCAACAGCTCTCTTAACCTCATCAACAACGTGCTCAGTGCTGCCTCTTACTAGGAGAGTAACAGCTTTGGGGTTCTTACAATTCATAACATAAGTCATTGATTCATCACCGACCCTTACCTCTTCTACTATGCCTGCTCTTCCAAGATCCTTAGGTGATAGGTCATTCAGGTCAGTCACGATATTAGCCCCTGTTGCTTTGGAGAGTTTCTCCATATCAGTCTTACTAATCCTCCTACAAGCAAATATGCCTTTCTTTGCAAGGAAGTGTTGAGCAGTGTCGTCAATACCTTTCTGGCAGAACACCACGTTAGCTCCTGAAGCCACTACTTTATCAACCATCTTTCTAAGCATGTTTTCTTCCATGTCCAGGAATGCTTGCATCTTCTCAGGGTCAGTAATACTAATCTTCGCATCAATCTCGGTGTTCTTAACCTCAATAGCAGAGTCAATCAATGCAATCCTCGCATTCTCCACTTTTCTCGGCATAGAAGAGTGAATCCTCTCCTTGTCAAGCACAATTCCCTCGATTAACTTGCTGTCCTCTACTCCGCCTCCTACTTTCTTCTCAATCTTAATATCGTCCTTATCCATGACTAAGCCGTCCTTTGTCTCTGTGATAATCCTCTTAACAGCTTTGACTACAAGGTCTGCTAATAGTTCTTTTGAAGACTCAGCTCCTTTCCCAGTCATAGCAGTAATAGCTATCTTTTTAAGCAGAGCAGTGTTATCAAGCCCTACGTCCTCAGCGATTCTGTTAAGAATCTCTCTTGCCTTCTCACCTGCGAGCCTGTAACCCTTAGCAATAACTGTTGGGTGTATTTCCTGGTCTAAGAGGCTCTCGGCTTTTTTCAAGAGTTCTCCTGCGAGCACAACTGCTGTAGTAGTACCATCGCCTACCTCGTCTTCTTGTGTCTTAGCTACTTCTACTATCATCTTAGCACTGGGGTGCTCTATACTCATCTCCTCTAGGATTGTGACTCCATCATTAGTAACAGTGATGTCACCCACGGTATCAACAATCATCTTATCCATGCCTTTAGGTCCTAGGGTGGTTCTCACAGTCTCGGCTACTAGCTTAGCAGCCATGATATTCATTCTCTGAGCGTCCCTCCCAGTAGTCCTCTTAGTATTCTCAGGCAAGATAAAAATAGGTTGCACTTCCCGGTTAGCCATGTTCTACCACCTCCTTAAAATGTTGGTATGATAAAGATCTCGCTTGTGTGTGATGAGAACAACAGGTTATATAAAAAATTTGTGGAAAAACACTCTGCATCAATAGCCTGATATTGAGGGGTTATATTCGTATATTCTTTTTTATTCTCTTTCTCTTCTTTCTTAAATTTTAAGTTTCTTCTAATAAAAATCTTCTAATAAAAGTTTTTCCTAGGTAGCTCCTTTTTTTCATAACCTTTATTAACCCGTATTTTATTCGTTTATCATATAATGAGGTATATGATGAAACTAGGTGTGTTGCTTGTTTTGTTACTATTCTTATCCGTCCCAGTTCTTGCTCTTGACAAGCTCACAGGCTTTGTTAATGACGAGGCTGATGTTATTAGCCCAGAGTACGAGCAAGCCCTTAACCAAGTACTATATGATTTGAAGCTTAACACTAGTGCTGAGATGGCAGTTGCCACGGTCAAAACAACAGGTGATGTGCCTATTGAGGAATACTCTATTAACCTCGCGCATAACGTTCTTGGAGAAAAAGAAAAGGATAACGGAATCCTTGTATTGCTCGCTGTGGATGACCGGGCTTACAGAATAGAAGTAGGTTATGGTCTTGAACCTATTATTAACGATGCTCTTGCTGGTAGGATTGGAAGGGAGGTGATGGCTCCTAGATTCAGAGAAGGGAATTACGAGCAAGGCTTACTTGACGGTGTGCTAGCTATTAGCTCAGTCCTAAGAAAAAGCAAGAGCTTTGAAACTCAAGGCTCAGGTGTGAGGCTTAAGAGTAGAAGTACGAGTAGTGGTGTAATAGTAGAGCTAGTGTTCTGGCTATTCTTATTAGCAATAATAACGTTGTCCAGTTTTCCAAGAGCTTATAAGTATGCTAAGAAGAAGAGTGATGAGAAAAGAAGAAAAGGGGAGCGACCCGACGCAGGGGACTTCATAGCTGCGATGGTGGTTGCGAGTATGTTTGGAAGAGGAGGACGAGGAAGAGGAGGGCTTGGAGGAATCAGTGGGTTCGGAGGATTTGGTGGTGGCGGATTCGGAGGCGGGGGTTTCAGCGGAAGATTTTAATAAGCAGATAGACTACGAGGTGAAGAGGATGGGTTTGTTCAGCATACAGCATAGAAAAAGGGAGAAAAAGGAGAAGAAGAAAAAGAAGAAGTCCGGTTATCAGCACGACCCTATTATTAATTGTCCTCGGTGTAATATACCTATGATTAAGAAGACAAAGATGGGCGTAACAATTGATAAGTGTAAGAAGTGTGGTGGCATCTGGCTTGACAGTGGTGAGATAGAAAAAATATTAATAAGAATAAAAGAAGAGAATAAAAAGAAGAGAGAAATAATTTGAGAAAAGCACACAGGGAGGTGAAGGAAATGGTTGAGAAGAAGCTAAGCACAGCATGGATTGTTGGGGGCGTGGTTATAGTTATTATTCTCGTAGGTGTTCTGAGTGTTATTAGTATGTACAACAGCCTTGTGAGGGCGGAAGTTGCAGTGGATAATGCGTGGGCGCAGGTTGAGGCGGCTTATCAGAGAAGAGCAGACTTGATCCCGAACCTTGTTGCGACTGTGCAAGGAGCTGCTAAGTTTGAACAAGAAACCCAGACCAAGGTTGCAGAGCTAAGAACAGCTGCTCTTGCTGCTAAACAAGCATGGGATGGTGCAGTAAGCCCTGAGGATAAAGTGGTTGCTGCTAATCAAATGGAGGCTGTGCTTGCAGGTTTCCGCTCATTAAACATTAATGTTGAGAGATACCCTGAGCTAAGAGCAACTACTAATTTCGTTTCATTACAGGACGAATTAGCTGGGACTGAGAACAGAGTGAATGTTGAGAGGAAGAGGTATAACGATGCGGTTGCTGTCCTGAACAAGAAGGTTAGGTTGTTCCCGACTAACATAATTGCTGGTATGTTCGGGTTTGAGAAAAGGGATTTCTTTAAAGCAAGTGAAGGAGCAGAAGTTGCGCCTAAGGTTGAGTTCATATAAGATTAGTTCATTTAATAAAAGGTGTTTTGGGTGTGAATTTTTAAATGGTAACCGAGGAAGAGCTTAAAAATATGACTCCTGAAGAAATAGCAGAGCTTCAGAGAAAGCAGTGTGTATTCTGTAAGATTATAAGAGGAGAGATTCCTAGCAGGAAGGCTTATGAGGATGATAAAGTAATATCTATTCTTGATATTAATCCGGCTTCTAAGGGGCACCTCTTAGTGATGACCAAGGAGCACCACCCTATCCTCCCGGTTATCCCTGGTGAAGTAGCTGCTCATATGTTCAGAACAACCAAGCACTTAGTAAAGGCTTTGAAACAAGCAATGGTTACTCTCAGAGCAACTATTTTTATTGCTAATGGCGTGGTAGCTGGGCAGCAAAGCCCTCACTTCTTATACCACTTGATTCCCAGAGAGGAGAATGACGGCTTAGATAATTTTAATATTCCTTCGAATGAGTTCAAAGAAGAAGAGGTAAAACAACACTTATCTGCTCTTAAGAGCAAAGTCGGGCTTATGATGAAAGAGTACAAAGCCGGGAAGAAGAGTAGGAGTGGGGGAGCAAAGCAGGACTCTAAGCCTTTCAGTCAGTACGACCTCGCCAAGTTCATTGATGAGCATCCCGAAGTCAAAGAGAAAATCATTAACCAACCAGAAGAGTTCAAAAAAGAGTTAGAGGCTAATCCTGAGCTTAAAAAGATGTTCAGAGGTATTAATATTAACAAGTTATCAGTCGCTTTAAGCCAGATTAAGAAATAAAAAGGAAAAAAGAGTCTTTGAAAAAAAGAAAAAAAGCTTGAAAGAAAGGAGTTTTTTGGAGGTGTTTTAAGAAGTACAAAAGAAAAAAAGTGGAGTGGTGTGATAAGAGAATGGGTTGTGTTGTTTGTGACAAGATAAAGGAGAAGAAAGCGCTTATTATTTATGAGGATGATAACCTTATTGCTATTCTCCCCTCCAAGCCAGCAGTTCCAGGACATATAAGGATACTGCCAAAGCAACACTTTACAAAGCTTGAGGAATTAGACGACGAGTTAGTTGAAGAGATATTCTTCCTCGCGAATTTCTCCTCAGTAAGTGCTTTTGAAGTCCTCAGAGCTCAGGGTACGAATATCATCCTAAATGAAACCAATAATCACTTAGCAGTTGATGTTATTCCTAGGAGAGAAAACGATGGCTTGAACTTCTTATGGAAGCCAAAACAGTTAACGCCTGAAGAGATGAATGAGGTTCATAACAGAATAAAGGATAAGACTTTTGTTATTGGTCAGAAAGAAGCAAAAGAAGAGCCAGAAACTCTTAGTGGTGAAGAAGAAAAAGAGGATGTAATCAGGATTCCTGAAGAAGAAAGAATTAATTACTTGATAAAACACTTGCAGAAAATCCCTTGAAAATTCTTTTTATAATAAAATAACTAAAAAATTTTTAAATTTTTTATAATAAGAGGTAATGCAGCCAGTTCCCAAGAATAAAGGTAAGAATATAAGCTATTAAGAAGCTTGGAACAAAAGGAACACCAACCTTAATAGTTACTTTTCTTACTCTGTGCTTTTTAAGCAGAGCTAATTGTCTAAGCGTAACACCAGTCCGTGTTGGCTTTAATATTACTTTATTCTTCCTAACCACCGGGTTAACTATCCAGTCTCCTTCTGTTAAATCCTTAACCCGTACTTTTCTTATCATGCACGCCTTCTCAACTATGCTTATAAAAACCCATAAGTAGAAGAAGAGGAATAGGCTTATTACGAGTAAGAATAAGCCCGCTGACTCAACACTCCTTGTTGCTAATAAGAAAACAAAAGCCCCTGAGGCGAGGATAATAAGGAGTATTCTTGCCACCACCACTTCTTTACTTCTCAGTTTCTTCTCAGCGGCTCTTCTGAAATCCTTAAAATTAAGAATCGCTTTTACTATGCTAAAGATAATGCCATAAACAGCTCCTACGAGTAAGATATTAATAAAGAATAAGATGAGGAAAGGAATGCTCTGAACGCCTCTCCCAGGGTCTGAGATGCTGAAACCAATAAGAGCTGATAAACCTATGATTAACTTGGCATCACCACCCCCCCATTGACCTGTGTAGAACATTAATAAGCCGAGTAATACACCTATCCCTAAGCCAATAAGAGAATTAATAATGATATGTGCGTAGCCATGATAAATAGTGAGAATAAGAGAGCTACCAAGGGCAAAAGCAACAAGCCCAAAACTAAGCCAGTCAGGAACCTCCCTTGTCTTCACATCAAATAACGAAGCAATTATTAGAGAGACTAAGCCGATCACCACAGTGATAATAGTGAGGTTGAACGTGTTTAGTATAAGCATAATACCTACTTAGAAGCGAAGATTTTAAATATTTATCTGTAATAATGGTTTCTCAACAAAGGGGAGTGTGTTTTTCAATGGTTGATATACCAAAGGTTATTCCGAATGTTATTCCTGGTCCTAAGCCAAGAAAAGCTCCTATACACATAGCTATTAGCACAGGAGGAATCCGGGTATGGGCTGAGGAGAACAACAGGGGGTTAGACAGAGCATTGGAGAAGCACTTGGAATTATTGGATGACCTCGTGGACTTACAGTTAAAGCACGGGAACAGCGTTTTAACAATCAACCTCGCAGAGGACGACCCTGAGATCCTAGACGGAACAAAGGAGTTCTTCAAGCACCTCATTAATGATGAGAGAATACATAATAACCAGGTAAGAGTATTTATAATAGGGCAGTGGTACGAACTTGACTTAGAACTCACCGAGATATTTAAGGAGCTCATGGAGAAGACCAAGGATTATGATAAGTACTTCCTTAACTTCTGTGTTAATTATGACGGTCAAGAAGAAGTTTTAGGAGCGATAAGGCTTATCGTGAAGAAGATACTTGCTGACAAGCTTAAAGAAGAAGACCTCACAAACGAGGTTATAAAACAGAATCTTTACACATCTTATTTTCCTCCTCCCGAGCTAATAATAGAGACTGCTTGGAAGTACTCAGGCGTGCTCTTATGGGACGCGAAAGGCGCATTAATATATTTCACAAAGAAGCCCTGGTTAGCCTTTGAGAAGAAGGAGTACGAGAAAGCAATCCGGTTTTATAATAAAGAAGTTGATAGACTTGATAAGCAAGAAGAGAAAGAATAAGAGAGAAAGAATAAGAGAAAAAACGGTTTTGATTTACAGCATTACAGCTAAGCAGAGAAAAAGTTGACCGCATACTAAAAATAAAAAAATTTTTTAAGAGGAGTTAAAAATAAGTGTTGGAAGAAGTCGGATAAGGAAAATAAAAAAAAGGTTTTTGATAAGATGGGGTGAGAAAAAAATGAGTAAGAAACAACTGCCGTACATTGTAATAATAATTGTTCTGCTCCTAATAATATCCTGGCTTACTCAGAGCTTGTTAGGAAGAAGCACGCCGCTGGATGCTATGATAAAGGAGTACCAAGCTAATCATCCTGACTCAGTGCTATCCATACAAAGACTCAGCGGGGATAATGCAAGAGCAGTGAGTCAAGAAGTAAGTGCTTATTGCCCTGGTTTCAGCCTTGAAGAGTACTACCTCGCCCAGATTAATGATCCTGGGATGCAGGAACCTGTTTTCTTTATTATCAACCCTGTGACTGGCAGCACAGAGTGTATTATTAACAAGAGCACGAATATAAACACGAGTAAAGCAGTGCTTAGCCAGAACTTATTAGCAACGATTAATGACGAGCCAGTATACCTCGAAGAAGTTATGGCTGTTTATAATAATATCCCTGTGAGTATGAGAACAAACACTTCTCTTCAAGAATCCTTGGACCTTGTTATTAATAACAAGCTCTTATTACAAGACGCTGCTAAGAGAGGTCTTAGTATTAGCGAGGAAGAAGTTGATAATGCTATTAATGCTTTCCTTACTAATAACGGGTTAACTCTTCAGGAACTAGAACAAAACCTTGCTACTAGTGGCTCCTCAATAGAGGCGTTCAGGAGGAATATAAGGAATAGTTTGTTACTCCAAGAAGAAATAAACGATATCACTAAGAATATTACTCCGCCATCCCAAGCAGAAATAAGAGCTTATTACGAGCAGCATAATCAGAGCTTCATAACAATACCGCGGGCTGTGACA
>DRSY01000006.1 GCA_011372335.1 Candidatus Woesearchaeota archaeon
GCATTCCACATAAGAATAAAGATTGCTCCTGAGCCAAAAACAAAGGAGAACAAGATGCAGAAAATAAGTACTTTCACATTATTAAGAAATATTTTTGAAAAGAAAGCCATGTTAGCATTAAAACTAAAGTGCCCTACAACCCTGCTGTTAATAGCATTTATTGTAGCTGTTTGAGCTTGAAAAAGCGTGTTAATTAAGGATGAGGACAAAACCACATACCAGAAAGCAAAAGCAATAGTTGCCCCAATAAAAAGAAAAACAAAGGCTTTAAGGGCTTTGCTATGCTCCTTTAACAACCATTTCTCTTCCATCCCCTCAAGATCTTTTTCCTCTTCCATTCTAATAGTATTATAAACTAAGGGCAAGGCCGCCATGGCTGTTAGGAACACCATTATCAAGCTTGACTGCGACTTAAAAATCCACATACTAAGAAGGATGGCTACGCTACAAAAAACAGCTCCTAGAAAAAGGAGTCTTGAAGGTCTTTGTTCTGCTTTAAAAGGGCTTATCAATGATTCAAGGACCATGCCCTTATCCTCTGGTTTTCTTCTTTATAAACCTTTTGGAAGAGAGAAAGCGTGGCTAGGTGTTAAAGAAAAGCAGAGTGAAGGAACAATAAAGAAGCTGAGATAAAACAAAGAATTTATATAAGACTGCTTTTTTCTTAGAATAACAAAAAAAAGGGCTTTATAAAAAAAACAAAAAATGGATGTTTATACTGAACTATTGGAGCGAGGAAAGAAAAAATTACCTGACACCAGGCATGATACTGAACGATTCGTAATTCCAAAAATCAAGGGGTATATCCAAGGTAATAAAACCATTCTTAGCAACTTCGTTCAGATTGCTCAGCACCTAGGAAGGAAACCGCAACACATGTTAAAGTATGTTTTAAAAGAGCTCGCCACCCCTGGAGAGATTAAGAGGCAGTTCGTCTTACTAGGAGCGAAAGTGCCTGCCAGCCGGATTAACGAGAAAATACAGAAGTACGCGGACGTTTTTGTTATTTGTAGAGAGTGCGGGAAACCAGACACAAAGATGACAAAAGAAGGAAACATTTATTTTATTAAGTGCCAAGCGTGTGGTGCGAAGTATTCTGTTTACTCAAAAATTTAAGATGAAGAGAATACGCTTCTTTGTTTCTGGAAAGGTACAAGGAGTTTGTTATAGGTATTACTCCGCAAACAAAGCACAGGAGCTCGGGCTTAAGGGTTTTGTAAGAAATATTCCTAATGGAAAAGTAGAAGTCGTAGTAGAAGGTCCTGAAGAGCGAGTCGCGGTGTTTATGAAGTATTGTAAAAACAACCCGGGTTATTCACGAGTTGAAAGAATTGAAGTGGTGGAAGAAAAAGAAGTTGAGAAGCCCCTATTCTCTGATTTCAAAATAAAATATTGATAGAGATATGATATATTAGGGGTTTTAATTAAAAGGGGTTTAAAATGTTTTTCTTATTCGAAACAAAACGTGTTCCTCAAGTATCTTTTCACATTTAGAAAGGATTAGTAAGATTTGATTAGTTTTATTTTAAGAGTTTAACCACGCGCCCAGTTCCTGCTGTCTTTCTTTTTCTTTACCAAATACGCTTTCAACTCTTTGCTTTAAGAGTTCCAGGGTTTGCTTCATATAAACAGGGACGTTATATTTCTCAGCTAGCTTCATGCTAAGCTCCAAGTATTTTATTACAAAGCCTTCTGATACTGTGAAAATGATCTTACCTCCGCACTCAGAACACTTCCCGCTTAAAGGAGGCCTCCTAAACTTCTGGTTACAATCAACACACCTAAACTCTTGTTGAGAGAACTTTCTAAGATTACCCTTGGTATCCTTCATAAAGTGTTTATCTATAACTAGCCTTGCAACATCCATTGTATCCACAGCTCTTATCTTCTCTGCTAATTCCATCTGGCCTTTTAATTTATCCTCCATACTAGGAAGAAGCTTATAAGCAGAGCAGAGTACGCCTTGATTAATATCTGTGGTGTTATGCGTAAAGCCCAGCCCTGAATACTGATGAGGTGTTCCTAGGACGTGCGCTACTTGTTTCACCCTTACTTCCCATGGCATTTTATATTTTCTACAAGCCTCGTAGAATTCTAGAGGATACTTCCAAGCAACATCCATATTAAAAACCATATCATCTACCTCTGCGGGGTTAAGTAAGTATGTTAGTACAAGAGGGGCGTCCATAGTGCTACCTCTGCTACTAGGAAGGTATTTCTTTGAAAAATTAAGCAAAGCATCCATTAAAAGAAGTAAACATCCCTCGTCCCCGTCACAGTCCCTTCGCATGGCTGCATGCACATAAGGATGTGCAACAAAGCCCTGTGTTCTAGAAAAACCTATAATCCGACAAAGGATGCCTGCAGAAGTATGAGGCGCAAGACCTATAACTAAGTGTCCTACAAGCTCTTCTTTTGTTCTTAGATTATAGTATGGTTTTAGCCCGTAAAACTTTTCTAGTAATTCATCCACAAAGCAGGCTGTTCTGAACAAGACCTCGTCTGCTGGTTCTTCCGGAGATACACGACTACAAGGCAGGAGTATATCTTGTGGTTTTAACTCTAGGACTTGTTCATCAGAGTTAAGCTCCTCTCCATTAATATCGTGTGTGTAACCTAATTGTCTTAGTTTTTCCACACCCACCCCGATCTCCCTTGGCTTAAAATGGGTTAGAGGTATTTCTGAGCAGTCGTATCTTATTGTTCCGTCTTTATTAACATGTATTTTGTGCTTTGCTCTTAGAATTCCCTTTATAAGGTGTTCAGGTATGTGCTCTTTATTACTAGTCCCCCGAACCCCTTTAATTAAGTCAGGAAAAATATTTGTTCCTATCTTCTTAAGAAGTAAGGGAAAACTCTCTTTTATGTTAAACACCATTGTCTTATAAGGAAGCGGTTCGTGAGGACAATCCTTCACTAAACCACATTCTTTGCAGAATCGCATCTTCTCAGCAGGTCTATCACATACTTCACAAATACTAAAAACAGTTTCTCTTCGGCAATGCTTACAATAATACGGAGCAAAGTGGGCTGTGAGTTGACCTTTTTCAAGAGCTGCCTGGAAGGCTCTGAATTTTCCACCCTCTCTTCCCACAGGGAATAATACGTGGGGGCTCCCGGTTAGTTTCCTCATCTTTGCCTTCTCAGGTCTTCCCATCCTCGCACCTATGAAGGTGCCGCATTTATCTCTAATAAGCACACATGAAAGCAGATTTATTAATTCAAGTGTGGTGTGGTGTTTTTCCTTTTTTTTAAGGCATTCCCTCAACAAGGCCTCCTTATTTTTGAAATCATTTTTTTCTTTAACCCCTAAATTGCCAAGAAAAGCTTTTGCAACCTCGCCTTCAATTACAACATATTCCTTATTAACAAAGGCATGAGGCAAGCCTATTAGTTCTAAAATTCTTTTTTGCTCGCCTTTAGGAATTATTATTTTGACATTTCTTTCTCCTTGTTTAAGCTCTGCTTTTTCTTTAAGCCATTCAAGCAGATGGAGGAGTTGAGCAGGGGTGATGCTGTTCCAGAAAAAAATGTGTTGCGGGTGAAGAGGGATGCCTAGGCGTGTACTTAATTGATGGGCTGCACTAAAAGAAATCTTGGTTGTTAATGGTTTTTGAAATAACAAAACCAGTTTTTCCTTAGCAATATCAATTAACTCGGTTAGCTTATCAAGGTCAAAGGTGCCGAATAAACGTAGGCATTCCCTTTCAAGTTCAAGAACCCATTCCTCAGGCACATAACCCGCAGGAACAAGAGGGTGGGCTCTGTCAAAAAAATCGCCGTAATTAATAAGAACATCACCTAAATATAGGATTTCCTTAATCTCATTCTTGAGTTGTTTGGCTTGTTTCTCTGTTCCAAGATAAACCACAGATTCATCTTTTAACTTTACAATGGGCCCCTCAATGGTATCGCACGAAGTAAAAGCAGCGGCTTTCCCAGGCCTCTCTACTTTTAGCTGGGTTGCTATTGCTATAAAATCATTAAGAATCTGCATCGTCGCTGGATGAATGCTCTGGGCAGAATAACCTGAGGTTCTTGAACGCCCATACCTTAACCGAAAAGCTCCGTTTGCCAGAGGGTGTCCAAACACAGGTCTTCCAGCAACAAGATCAGAGATGTATGTAAAATCAGGTTTTATCTTTAAGCAAGCGTTCTTATCCTTCTCACTTTCCTTTTTATCCTTTTTACTCCTATCTTCCATCCCACCTGTAAGTTCCCTTGCTTTAACCTTTTTCTGTAGTTCAAGAAACTCTTCAAAAAAAGACCAGTGATCTAAGTCAAACTCATACGCCCATTTACTAAGCTTAGCCCATACTTTCGGTGCTTTTAAAGGAAGACCCGCACTATATACCAAACAATAACCACTCCTAATCCTATTAGTGTTAACTCTAGGCAAATCTTTTAAGGTTACGTTTGATATCTCGTACTTCTCAGAAGGATCTCCTGATATCTCAACAGGCACATGAGAAACCAAGAACTCTGCTTCTTCTCTAGAAGGATAATACTGGAGATTAGTTACATACTCGTGGTAATCAGAGAGTTCTGCATGACACCTCTTTATTTCCTTCTCTGTTGGGTCATACTCCGCGTACCCCATTTTTTTTCTAACATAATCCGCTATAAGAACACAAACAACAGCCGCTGTTCCTCCTGCTGCTCGTATGGGTCCTGAGAAGTTAAGGCAGAAATAGTCTCCTTTACCATCCATTCTCTTCTTTATCTCAAGTTTTGTGAAGCCTTCAAGAGGGGCTGAGACTGCGCCGAGCGTAACATAGGCAAAGCCGGTTCTTATCCCCACCTCCATAGCTTCTCTTTTATCTCTGAATTTACAAAATTTTTCTTGTGCTATTTCAAGCGCTATTTGAAAAGCAACCCTCCAATCTAAGATACCATACTTCTTCTCTAACTCACCTATTCTCTTTATAGCACCAGAGCCTTGTAGTTGAGGCGCAACAACGCTTATCAGACCGATGACTCTCTCCGCCAGGTTCTTTGCTAGGACGACTTCTGGCTTAGTATCAGGGTCATAACCTTTGCTCCTCGCCTTTGAGGCTATTTTATAAGCAGCAAGGGTTTCTCTTTCTAACTCTTCAAAATACTCTTTCATTTTGAAAAATTAATTATTTTAACCTCTCTTGTTTTAAGATTAATCAAAGGTACTCGTGCAGGTTGAGGTTGTAAGCCTCTCTTTTCCATATCCTCTGTTATATCCGTCCAGCACGAACAATTAATGAGAGTTATGTTCTTATAGTTATTTACGCTGACCCGGTGAATGTGTCCTGTGATAAAGAAATCCGGAATTTTATTTATGACTAAAGGGTCGTACTCTGTATCCGGCATATAAAGATTAGAGGTGTGGGTGGGGGCGAGGTGTCTTCTTTGAAGCAGGAATCTCATAATCAAATCAGCTCTTTTTTGTCCGCCTTGTGACCTTATACTCCCAACATTATCAGCATAATAAATTAAAGAGTAGCCATGATATAATAAGAAGTCAAAGCCAGGGAAGTCCTCTGTCGCCCCTATATTAATGAAACTTGGATTACTAAGAAGAAGCACATTAGGGAGTTTTTGCAGGCTCTCAGTATACTTGTGAAAAAGAGGTGGTTGAGGCTCTGATATTCTCCCTGCATCATGGTTGCCTGGACAAATAATGATTGTAATATTTGAAGGTATTTTTTTAAGGTATTCTGCGAATAAATCGTATTGCTCTTTGATATCTTTTACTTCTAAATCCTTCTCCTGACCGGGATAAACACCGACTCCTTCAACCAAGTCGCCTATTATTATTAAATACTTTACTTTAGAAGCGATTTCTCTTTGCTCTTGACTTCCTTTTCTTTGATTAATCCATTCTATAAAGTCCCCAAATTCTTTTTTAAGAAAAGCATTTGACCCGAAATGAGGGTCCCCTATCAGAGTTACGTACACCTCTTCCTGGCTTTTTTTTAGTTCTTTTACAAGAGGCACGTCAGGAATAAATATTTGGTTTACAAAAACAAAATTTTTTGAAACAACACCTTCCACACCTATAACTTCATCAAAAACAATATCTTTGGCTGTTTCAAAGAGCTCTTTTTTCTTATCACTTATAAAAACATTGATTTTCCCTGAAGGATCTTCCAATGTTAAGATAATATTATTGTTCTTGGTTATTGTTTTATCAAAAACCATTCCGATAAACACAACTTTTTCTTTATCTCGCATACTCCTAAGCCGATTAATACTGGTAACGCCTGGTAATTCCTGTCTTTGCCTTAGAATGGAAGATAAAGCTTCAAATCGTCTATTAAAATAAGCAACAAAATCATTAACAGTTATCTTTTTTGGTTCTTTCTTATAGGAGAATAAAACCTTAACATCATTGATTTGTCCCGTCTCTTCTTTTCTTTTCACCACACTCTCTTTCTCTTTCCCGTCTTCGTCATCCAGTAACAAACCTTTTTTTTTAAGGAAGTCCTTATCAATTATAAGACCGGCTTCTAAATCCTCTCCTTCTAGTTGTGAAAGTTTTTCTAAAAAAAAAGGGTTTTTGATTATTTCAGGGCTTAATAAAATTCCTTTTTTCAAAAAAGAGGTTATTACATCCATTTTATTACATTAATTATTATTTTGTTTTAATCATATGTGAATTATGTGTTTAATTCGTGTTTGTTTTTGAAGGTAAAGATAAGATGATTCTTAACCAAACAAATCATCTTCCAATATTTTTTTGATTTTTAATTCAATAGAAAGGGGTAGGATAAGGGTAATATCTCTTGTTCTTCCAAACCTGCCTTTAGATATCACCTTAGCATTTATTATACCAAGCATGTCAAGTTCAGCAATAACATCTGATATTCTTCTCTGGGTGAGAGGTCTTAAGCCTATGTTATTACATAACTGCCTGTATGTGTCATAAACATCTCCTGTTTGTATAAACTTGTTTTTTGATTTGTTTTTGTTCAGAATGATTGAATAAAGGGTTGCTTGGAATTGTTTTGGTTGATTCCTCACAATCTCTATAATTCTGTCTCGTTCAATAGTGTCTTCGGCTTCATCAATATCTTTCATTGTTATTTTTTTATTCCCTTTTCTCTCTGCTAATTCCCCAGCGACCCTTAATAATTCAAGAGCTCTTCGCGCGTCCCCGTGCTCTCTGGCTGCGTAAGCCGCACATTTCTGAATAACACCTTCAGCTAACACACCTTCTTTAAATGCTTCTGCTGCTCTTTTTCTAAGAATGTCTTGAAGCTGAACAGCATTGTAAGGAGGGAATATTACTTCTTCTTCACTAAGAGAGCTTTTCACCCGAGGGTCTAAGTTATTAGAAAAAACCAGGTCGTTACTTATACCAACAATAGAAATTTGTGAGTTCTTTAATTCAGAGGTTAGCCTTGTAAGATTATATATGATAGCATCCCCTGCTTTTTTCACGAGTTGATCTATTTCATCAAGTATTAGAATTATTATTCTTTTTTCATCACCTAGTGCTTGTAAGAAAAGATTATAGACTTCATCGGTGGGTAAACCTGTGGGGGGAATCTCTTTTCCGAATTCTCTAGCTAATTGCGCGACAAGCCTGTACTCTGTATCTGCTATCTTGCTCAGTTTGCAATTAAGGTATATTGTTTTTATTTCTACATTGTTTTGCTTTGCTACTTCAAGAAGTTTTTTTGTTGTGTGCCTCACACATACTGTTTTTCC
>DRSY01000158.1 GCA_011372335.1 Candidatus Woesearchaeota archaeon
GGTAAAGGTAAAATTGCTGACTTAATCGCAGCTTACTGGTCTGATGTTGATATACGATGCACAGGCGGGCATAACGCAGGTCATAGCTTCTACATTGAAGGTAAGGAAGTAATATTCCACTTATTGCCAATAGGGGTTGTTTATGAGAAAGAAAGACCAGAGAAGATTAGTATTCTTGGAAGCGGGATGGTTATTGATCTTGAGGCGTTGTGTAAAGAACTGGATTGGATGGATAAGGTAGGGAGGCCTTATAATAATCTTATGATAAGCCAGGATGCTCATATTATTATGCCTTACCATAAAGTAGAGGATAAAAAGCAAGCCACGCAGAAAGAGGGGAGGATTGGGACAACAGGTCGGGGGATTGGTCCGTGCTATACTGATAGAACTGCGAGGAGAGGGGTCACAGTAAATGACGTATTTGATAAGGACTTGCTTGTGCGGAAGATTACGCATATCAAACCATACTACTCAGACCCGAAAATAAATGTCGAGGAAATAATAGAAAAGCTACAGCCGTATATTAATAGGATTAAGAACTTTGTAACGAATACTGATGCAGAAATAGAGGCTTTGTTAAGGCAAGGTAAAAAAATACAGTTAGAAGGAGCCCAAGGATTATTACTAAGTAAAAACCATGGTACTTATCCATACGTCACTTCTTCTGATTGCTCTATAAACGGGACCTCTTCGGGTGCAGGTCTATCCGCAAAACTTGTTGATATAGTTCTTGGTCTAGTGAAGTACCCGATGATGACAAGAGTAGGGGCGGGTGCTTTTCCAACAGAACTAGGAGGTAAGAAGTCTGAGGAGTACTGTGCTGAAGGCCTTAAACACGACATATTCTATGAGGTGAAGGAATACCTTGGCATGCCTCTTGACATAGATAATATAAGAAAGCTCAGGGCAGAGAAGAAAGAAGACGAACTCTTACAAGCCAAGTTCGAAGTTTATGATTATATAAAGGCTCATAGAGATGATGTTGTTAGATTGATAAATAAGCCTGATCCTTTTATCAAAGGTGTGGGTGTAAGGCTAGCTGCTAATGAGTACGGAGCAACCACTAGCAGACCGAGGAGGACCGGGTGGACTGATGGGGTTGCAGCAAGATACGCAGCGAGGATTAATGGTCCTTTGTTTATTCTCACAAAACTTGATGCCCTCGCAGGATGCGATGAATTCAGTATATGCGACGGGTATATGGTTAAGGGAAAGATTCATACACAGTTTAACAGGCAGGACTGTTTCTTAAGAATGGTAGAGCCGAGACTAAAATCCTTTAAAGGGTATTCTGATATAAGAGGAATAATTAAGTTTGATGAATTACCATCTGCTCTAAGAGAAAGCATTGATTATTTTGAGAAGTTTACAGGTGGAAGAGTGGTTATGTTATCAAACGGTCCTGAGAGAGAACAAATCATTATTAGAGGTCTTAAGTAAAGGATTAAGAGTGTATCCCTGCTTTTTATTATCTTTTATTTTTTTATCTCTTCTTCTTTTTGGTTTTCTTCCTTTGTTGCTTCTGTTGCTTTTTCCTTCTCTCTGTTTTTTTACGTGTAATCCTTGATGTAAGGAAGATTCCGGTAGCTAATCCGAGAATAAAAGCGGATGCAAACAACATGATAATAGGATAATTAATTCTCAGCAGTATAAGACTTATCTTAGGAAAAAAACTTTTCTTAGGAAAATAAATCTCTATATTGCTTAATTCCAGTGCGTACTCTGCAAAGACGAGGCCGGAGACAACATCATTGTTCTCCTTAAGAGAAGTAGCGTACTCATAATAACTGTACCCGAGAATTGGGAATCCTCCTCTTGACTGCTCTTTCAGAATCACTTTCTCAACAGCCTTGAGCTTCTCCTCGGTAAGCTCGTCTAATTGGTTTTTCCCCACAGCAATCGTTGATAAGAGGAGGTTAGACTCTGCTTTTGCAAAACTAGCTTTAAACAAGCACATCTTATAATTCTCTTCTAACGCGAAGGCATAGGCTTGTTTAATAGTATTCCTTGAGTTCTGAAGAGCCGGGGGGACGTACAGGCTAGCATAATTAAGCCTTTCCTCGGCTTCTGATAACTTCTTATAACAAGCTTCTTGTAAGTACTCTGCGTCCAGTTCTACTCTTTTCCCTTTAATCCTAAAGAAGTCTGACCAGTAAACAGCGCTGTAGTAACGCTCAATAGCATAAGCTAGCTCATCAGCTGTGATATTATTAGCGATTCTTACCAGGCTGTCTTTTGCTTCGAATAATCTCTCCTTAACAATTATGTACGTCTCTAATTGTGCCAGACTGGTAAGATTAATCCTCTCCAGGTTGTGGTCAAACTCGTTAATAGCCTTCCATAGCACGTTGTAGAGTTCTCTAATTCTTGAAGGATTCTTCTCCTCTAACTCCTTGAGATTAGCCTTTCTTGCCAGCACTCCCAGACTGAAACAGTAACTCGCAGCAGAGTAATAATTACTGTGCTCAAAACCCTTCTTAATATTACTAATATATTCTTCTGACTTGTTAATGTCCTCGTCCTTAACAAGCCGTGTTCTATTATACAAGTCCAAGGCACGCTTACACAGCTTACTCGCCACTTCCCTCATAGTAGAGGTGTACTCCGGGGGTACTTCTAAGCTGCGTTGAACAGACCGAACAGGTATGTCTGTGAAATAAGCTAAGGCTTCCTCGATGTTACTAACCTTTATTACCTCAATGCTGAGATTAGCTTCTTCAATACCAAGCTCTTCCTCGGTTATATCTTTAATACTATCATTAACAGTGTTATTCCTAGCTGTATCCCCCGACCCATTATTAATGATACGAGTAATATTAGGACTAGTATTATTAGTGTTATTAGTAGCATTAATATTAATCTCATCACTCCCAACAAGTCTTTGTTCAAGGCTGATCGTGAACATGGGTATTAGCACTCTCTTAAAACCTGCTTTTTCAGCTGCTAAAGCTTTTTTCACAACACCCCCCACAGGTCCAATACTCCCCCCTGAATTAATGGTTCCTGTCATCACAGTATCATTCCGTAGCTCAAGGTTCTTAAGTGCAGCAATGGTAAGAATAGTTAGAGGAGCACTTGCACTTGGTCCGCCGACAATAGTGGAACCCGCCCTAATAGTGTAAAAAAAGTCGTATGCTGAGCAGTCCATGTCAAGATAATCACATGCAATCTCATTAGCATACCTCGTGCTTATCTGAGTATCAATCTTGCTTAACGGGAACGAGTCCAGAAAAATTCTGCCTCTTCCATGCTTAATTTCAAGAAAAGCATCTGCTGTGCCTCCAACAGTGTCGCCTCCGATTTCTCCGATTGTGAGGAGAGTGATATGATGAGTTTTTGCACTTGCAAAGCTAATAAATGTTAATAAGAATAATAATAGGAAGGTCGTATGAGAGGTTACTCTTAATAATCCTCTTAAGATTCTTAATAAAACGACTTTCTTCATTCTCTCCTATCCCTTCTTATACCTGCCTCGAAGCTCAACCATTTCAAGCCTCTTAATAATCTCCTTGTACTTATTAGCCTTTTTATACCCTTCAAGGAATTCTTTTAATGCCGCATCATAAACTTTGTGGTGCTTGCTATCAAGAGCTTGTTTGAATAAGTGAATATCCACTGCTTTATCCTCTATTTTATGGGAGTGAAAGCTTAGTCCAAAATCAATGAAAACAACATTTTTTTCTTTGTTCAGAATCATGTTGCTTGTGGTTAAATCACCATGAATAATGTTATGGTTATGTAGCTCCGCAACCAAACACCCTATTTGCCTTGCTAGTTCTGGCTTCTCATCAAGTATGTCTCTTACCTTCTCAC
This sequence comes from Candidatus Woesearchaeota archaeon, assembly GCA_011372335.1. Taxonomy (GTDB): domain Archaea; phylum Nanobdellota; class Nanobdellia; order Woesearchaeales; family SM23-78; genus SM23-78. The sequence continues at coordinate 3,814 of DRSY01000158.1, forward strand.
CTATTACTCTCTCCATCACTATTTCTTCTTTGTAATCCGTTCTTATCAGTCTGGGATGCGGAATAGGTGTTTTTAATAAGAGACTAGCCTCTCTTCTTGTCCTCTGTTTTCTGAGCTCTTCATCTAATTCTTTAATCCTATAATTCTTCCTTAATCTTCGCTTAATAATCATTCCCTTGTGTTCGTACAGAACTGCTTCTGCTCCTCTAGCTATTTCCTTCATCTAAGCATAAGAATAAAGAAGTATTTTTAATTGTTTTGCCAAAAAAAGGGTGATTAATGGGAGAGGAAGTTAATAAAAAAAGGGTTTTGTTAAGCTTCTCCGAGGAAAGCCTTATCCATCTCCCACTTACTAATCTTCTTCTTATTAATAAGACTCTTAAAATCCTCTTCTTCTTCTCGGCGTAGTTGTTCAATAAGCTCCTGGTCTTCTAATTCACTTAACACATAGCTCACCCTTATTATTCTTTAATGCTAGTATATCAAGCACAGCTCTTTGTGAGAGTGGTTCTCCTCGTTCACCTAAGATTCTGCCGTCTTTGTTTAAGTCCACGAAATTGGCTTGTTCGCCTTTTATTAACCTGATATCGTATTCGCTTATCCTATCAGCAGAAAAGTTCTGAGGATAATATTTTTTTTCATTAACAGCTAGGAATATGAGCTTGGCAAGGTCAATGTCTTTGCTTTCCTTTCCCTCTCTCCACCACCACAAAGCAACACTCTCGCCTGCTTTAATTGTTTTCTTGTAAACACGGTCTATAGGGATGAGATACCATTCCCCCTTGTGCCTGAGGGGGAAGTAACGAGCTGATTCTTCGCGTAATATTTGGGTTGGTTGTTGCTGTGCTTGTCGCTGGCTCTGCTTAGCTACCTTCTCCTGCTTCTTGCTTATCACTTCCTCTACAACCATTCTTTGTGGTTGAGAATAAGAACCATGCTGAGGAAGAAAGCTTATTAGATATGAGCCTTGCATAACCCAGGAGGCTAGTATTATTGCTGTGAGACCGGGTTTACTTATTCTTCTCATGTTGCCGTACCTCCTTCTTATTTAATCATGTTCAGGAAATTATTTATTTCTGCTTGGAGTTTCTCTTTTTGTAATATGATCATCTCGTCTAATTCCATTTTTCACGCCTCCCCTCACCACACACTCCTATTTTTTTTCTTAGTGCGGTGTTTTTTTCATAAATGGTTTTTTGTAAGTTCTGAATTTCTATGCGTGTTGTGCTAATAGTTATTTCTATTTATAAATCTTTCGGTTATGTAATCACTTAGAAGTAGTTAAACCGCTTTTTTTGTTTTTATAAGGGAACCTCATAAAACGCCTGCAACTAAAACAAAAATACACCACTTGCTTCTCACCCAACCTCACCCTACAATTAACCCCTGGCTTAAGATAACTATAACAATGCTTACAAAACCTCCTCTTAAGAACAGGCCTAATCCTTACCTTATACTTCATAGCAATCCTACGAGCCAACCCAACATACCTATTACTAAGCGCAGGACTATGCTTAAAAGCCTTATCAGCCTCCCTGAACAAAACCTCAATCCTCTCAAGAGCCACTCGACGCTGCTTCAAAGGCTTAGGCCTATGCTTTCTCAAAGGCATAATAAACACCAAATAACTCCTCCTCGTATAAATAATTTATTAAAAAAAAGCATGAAAAAACCAACTCCCAAAAAAAGCCAAGTATGAGCATAGCACCTCCTACATGAACAAAGAACAAAAAAAGAGTCTTCATAATAAAAAAAACAAAAACACCATGTGTTCTAAAGGTCTTCTTACTCTCCTAAGAACTCGTCTTCCATAAAGACACTCACAAAAACCCTCTCTTCTTTACTACGAAAAGAACTATTCAGAAGGTTCAGAACATTTTATTTATCAAATCAATCATCCTACAACTATAACCCCACTCATTATCATACCACCCAACTACTTTGATAAAATTACCTTCAAGCACGTTGGTAAGTTGCGAGTCAAAGATGCAGGAGTGAGGATTACCAATGATGTCCGTAGATACAAGCGGATCCTCTGAGTACTCAAGAATACCTTTTAAGTGGTGCTTAGATACGCTTCTGAACAACTCGTTAACCTCCTGCCGAGTAACTGCTTTCTCTACTTCGCATACAAAATCCGTGACTGAGCCATTAGGAACAGGCACTCTTATCGCTATCCCATCAAGTTTTCCTTTAAGCTCAGGAATCACCTCGGTCACAGCTTTTGCTGCTCCTGTAGTCGTAGGCACCATGTTAATAGCAGCGTGTCTGCCTCTTCTTAAATCCTTGTGAGGAGCATCTACTAGTCTCTGATCCCCGGTATAAGCATGAATTGTTGTCATAAAACCCCTTTTTATCCTGAAATTATCATTCAAGACTTTCACCATGGGAGCAAGACAATTCGTTGTGCAGCTCGCATTACTAATAATAACATCTTCCTCCTTGTTATACTCATGCTCATTAACGCCTAGTACAAAAGTCTTAACACGCTCCTCTCCTTTTGCAGGAGCACTTATTACTACCTTCCTCGCACCTGCTCTTAAGTGTTTACCTGCCAACTCCTTTGTTCTGAAGAAGCCAGTGCTCTCCACAACCAAGTCAACACCAAGCTCTTTCCAAGGTAGCTTTTCAGGATCTTTTTCTGCAAACACCTTTATCTCAGTACCATTAACAACTAAGGAGTTATCAGTATAACTTACTTCTCCTTGGAACCTCCCATGAACAGAGTCATGTATTAGAAGATTAGCAAGGGTTTTTGTGTCTGTTAAATCATTAAAAGCAACCCATTCAATATTAGGATTAGCATGCCCTGCTCTGAATACCATGCGTCCTATTCTTCCAAAACCATTAATAGCCACTCTTACCATGAGAATCACCTCTTTTTTTTTAATCATAAACCCGAATTATAATCATATAATCCTTAAATATTAATTATTAACTTTATAAAAATTATGAACCCCCAAAAATTTTTTTTATTCTAAAAAAAACTTTTTTATATGCTGTCCTTAAAGTTCTTATTAGTCTCCTTCCAAACTTCTTCAAAAGTGGTGAGTTTGTTCCTTATAAGAATGCTAGTTATTGCTTCTAACTGAGCCCTTACCAGAGCTAACTTGTACATATTGATTAATAATAATTCTTTTAACTCCTGGTCAGATAACTCGCTGAGCTGCTTTTCAAACAATCTAGAACTGCTTGTCCTGCTTAACCCCCTTTTTTTCCTAGCCATCTGAAAAACTAATAAATAACACCTCTTTATAAAATTTTTGAAATGAGTATACACTTTATTATTCTCCGACTCTCCTAGAATTATTCTCTTTATTATCAAATTTAAACCCCCAGGGTATGAGAAGAAAAAAAAGCTTTTTTTTAAACGTATCAATGATAATTTAGATTAGAAGCTTGACCCCCTAGCTTTACCCAACACTTTCTAAACCGACATATTTAAATAAGAAGCACTAGTTATTAAAGCTTGATGAGAATACTAGTCTTACTACTCGTAATCGCGTCCTTGCTTCTTATCAGTGCGTGTTCCAAAGAGATCCCACTACAAGAAGTTAAGAAGTGCAACTTTGACAGTGACTGCGTAGTAGTTTATACACACGGGTGTTGTAAATGCCAAACCGCTATTAACAAGGAGTACAAGGAGTACTGGGAGAAACTAGAGAGAAAACAAGGAATGAATGATTGTGCTGGTGTTAAGTGCGAGCCCTGCAGCCTCACAAAGCCTCTAGGTAAGAGATGCGCTAATAATACCTGCACCCTAACATACTCACCAATAGGGCTTGGCGGAAACATCCTACCATAAAGAAGCGAGGA
>DRSY01000020.1 GCA_011372335.1 Candidatus Woesearchaeota archaeon
GTATTATACAAATTAATGATGTTGAGCTTGATAATTATCAGCCAAGGATGTACAGGCTAAGGATCAGGGAGCCCTTATTACTAGCAGGAGAAATCGCTAACCAGGTGGATATAAGAGTTAATGTTCGTGGTGGCGGAATTGCTAGTCAAACAGATGCTACAAGACTCGCAATAGCAAAAGCCCTTGCAGAGCATAGTCCTAAGTTAAAGAAGGTATTCCTTGAGTATGATAGGCAACTCCTAGTTGCTGATGTGCGACGTAAAGAGGTGAGTAAACCAGGTCGTCATGGAAAAGCAAGAGCAAAAAGGCAGAAGTCATATAGGTAAAGGGAAAATAAGAATTAAATGAATTAAATTAAAATTAATAAAAAAATTAATAAAAGCAGGTTTTGAGTTAATAAAAAATTGTTGAGGAGGTAACTTAAAAATGATTATACCTGTTCGTTGTTTTTCATGCAATAAACCAGTGGGTCATTTATGGGAGGAATACGTGGAGCGAATAAAGAAAGGCGAGGATAGAAAAGAAGTGCTTGATGATCTTGGTCTTGAGAGGTATTGTTGCAGAGCCTTATTCCTTGGACACGTAGACTTGCTTGATATGGCTGCTCAGTTTAAGAAATTTTAAAAAAGAACTCTTCTATGTTCAACTTGTAGACTGAGTTGATGTTCTAAGAACTTCTTATCCCTTATTTTTTTTCAGAAATTTTATTAATAAGCGCTCCGCTCCTAATTATTAGGTGGCGGTTAAGACTATAAAGCTAAGAACAAGCATTCTTAGGAATGGCTTAAGGATTAAGCATGGTAAGAAGTGTTATGACCTTGTTTACCCTCCTAGGATATGGGCTGCGTATCCGGATAATAACACGAGACTCTTAGTTGATAATCTTGCTTACTTGTTAACGATCACCCTCCCTCTTGTTTCACCTTTTCGGAAGATTATTTATAATACTTCAAAGCCTTTTTTTGAGAAATATTTCAAACGCTTCGTACTGGAGGGGGTTCCTTCTGCAACTCATGATTACAACCAATACACAGAGGAGTTTATTGATAGGTTTCTTGACACACAAATTATTTTTAAAGATAACAATGTGAAGGAACCTGTTTATAAAGGAGAGCTGGGCAGCAATAGTATTGTTCCTTTGTCTTGTGGTAAGGATAGCTTACTAACCCTTGCTGTTGCTAAGGAAGCAGGTATGAGCCCAGTAGCTGTTTATATTATCGATACTGTAAGCCCATCCGAGAATAAGATAAAAGTTAAGCATGCTAGGAAGCTGTGCAAAGAACAAGGGATAAAACTAGTGTTTTTAAAGAATAATATTGAGAAGCTTAATGATTTTGAAACCTGGAGTACTATGGAGACGTGTCTTGGTTATATGCACATGATTTACGGGTTCTGCTTTATAAGCCTTCCATTACTCCATTACTTTAAAGCAGATAAACTGATTCTGGGTAATCAGAAGGACATGGACTTCTCTTTTATTAACAAAGAAGGCGTTATGACTTGGCCTGCTCCTGACCAGACTACTAGAGCAACCAAGGAACAAGACTGGATGATTAAGAAGATGACTCGGAACCAAGCAGGGGTTTATAGTATCATAAGACCCTTAACTAATATTGCTATTACAAGGATACTTCATCACCGCTACCCAGACTTTGCTAAGTACCAGGTTTCTTGTGACTGCCTTGATGCTTGTGACGAGGAGAGATGGTGTCATAACTGCAACAAATGTGCAAGACTAAGCCTTTTTACACACGCAATAGGAAAAAGCCCTGACGTTGTGGGTTTTAAGAAAAACATGCTGGGCAAAAAACACGAGAAACACTACGCCCTGTTCCAAGGAAAAGAAGTAGATCACTATGAGCAGAGCATTGAGGCAAGAGACCAGCAATTATTAGCTTTCTTACTGGCTTACAAAGCAGGGGTTAAGGGTTATCTTATTAATAAGTTCAGGAAGGAATACTTAAGAGAAGCAGAGCAGAGAGAAGAAGAGTTAAGGAGAAAGTTCTTCACGGTTTACCCTGCGAGGATGCCTTCGGAGTTCAGGAAGAAGATTCTTTCTATATATAAAGAAGAATTAAGCGGCTTAACCTAATTTTTAACAATACTTTTAAATATTCCTCCAATCCTACCTCTCTCTTATGGCTAATGAACCTAATTTTAAGGCTATTGCTGAGAAGTGGCAGAGGAGATGGGAGGAGAAGAAGATATTCAGAGTAGTTGAGGATCCAGAGAAAAAAAAGTTTTATGTTCTTGAAATGTACCCTTACCCCTCTTCAACAGGACTGCACATGGGGCATGCGAGGAACTACGTTATTGGTGACGTATTTGCTCGTTTCAAGAGGATGAATGGTTTTAACGTGCTTTACCCTATGGGTTATGATAGTTTTGGATTGCCAGCTGAGAATGCTGCTATTAAGGCAAAGAGCCATCCGAAGATATTCACAGAGAAGGCTATTAAGAACTTTATTAAGCAGCAAAAAGCTCTTGGTCTTAGCTATGACTGGGATAGGATGATATACTCCCATGATCCTGCTTTTTATAAATGGGATCAGTGGATGTTCCTTAAGATGTATGAGACGGGCTTGGCTTTTAAGAGAAGAGCTTCTGTTAACTGGTGTCCTAAGTGTAAAACAGTGCTTGCTAATGAGCAAGTTCATAATGGTAAGTGTTGGAGGCATACAGACACAACTGTTGAAATCAAGGATTTGAACCAGTGGTTTTTTAAGATTACTGCTTATGCAGAAGAGCTTCTTAACGATATTGATAAACTGGTAGGTTGGAGTGAGGATGTTAAGATTATGCAGAGGAACTGGATTGGTAAGAGCAAGGGAACCATCATAGAATTCCGGATTGAAGGGTGTGATAAGAAGATTAGTGTTTTCACCACGAGGCCTGATACTCTTTACGGTATTACCTTCCTGGTTTATGCTCCTGAGCATCCTGACGTAGCAGAGCTTGTTAAAGGCACAAAGTATGAGCAAAGAGTTAAGGAGTTCATAAGAAAGGTTCTGCTTCAGGATAGGTTTGAGAGGACTGCTGAGGATAAGGAGAAGGAAGGCTTGTTTATTGGAAGGTATGCTATTCATCCTGTTACAAAAGAAAAGATTCCTATTTACATTGCTAATTTTGTATTGTACGAGTACGGTACGGGTGCTATTATTGCTGTGCCTGCTCATGACCAGCGTGACTTTGAGTTTGCAAAGAAGTATAATCTTCCAATAAAAGTGGTTATTAATCCTCCTATGTTTGACCTTAATCCTGAGAAGATGACAAGGGCTTACATGGGTGACGGGAACATGGTTAATTCTGGTGAGTTCAATGGAATGAATAATAGGGATGCTATTCCTGAGATTAACAAGTTCCTTGAGAAAAATGGGTGGGGAAGGGAGACAGTGCAGTACAAGCTTAGGGATTGGCTGATAAGCAGGCAGAGGTTCTGGGGATGCCCGATACCCATAATTTATTGTGAAAAGTGCGGCGTGGTACCTGTTCCTGAAGAAGACCTTCCTGTGAAGCTCCCTGAGAATATAAGTTTTGATGCTTCTGGCGGCAACCCCCTTGCAAGGATAGAGTCTTTTGTTAATACTAAGTGCCCGAGATGCGGGGGTCCTGCGAAGAGAGAGACTGATACAATGGACACCTTTGTTGACTCGGCGTGGTACTTCTTAAGGTATTGTGACCCAAAGAATGATAAAGAGATTTTTGATAAGAGGAAAGTAAAGTACTGGATGCCTATTGATGTTTATATTGGGGGGAAGGAGCATGCTACAATGCATCTTATTTATTGCAGGTTCTTCACTAAGTTCTTAAGAGATCTTGGTCTGCTGGACTTTGATGAGCCTGCTATTACCTTGTTTAATCAAGGGATGTTACATAAAGACGGGTTTGTTATGAGTAAGAGCAGAGGAAATGTTGTGACCCAGGAGGAGCTTGAGAGGAAATACGGTATTGATACTGCGAGGTTCTTCCTTATGTTTGTTGGGAGTCCTGATAAGGATATGGAATGGGATGATAAGGCAGTGGAAGGGGTTTATAGGTTTCTTATCAAGGTTTATAATATGTTATCCACTAAAAAAATTGTTGACAAGGTTATTAGGAATCAGGAGAGCAAAACGCATAAGACTATTCTTGAAGTAACAAAACATATTAGGTCATTCAAGTACAACCTCGCACTTATTAGTGTTATGAAACTCGCGAATTACTTGTACACAAAGGAGGAGATTAGTAGGTTCGCTGCTGAGAACTTATTATTACTGCTTGCTCCTTTCACTCCTCACCTCGCAGAAGAGTTATGGGAGAAGCTTGGTAATAAAGGGTTCATAAGCCTTGAGAAATGGCCTGTTGGTGATGAGAGCAAGGTTGATGAGAAGATAGAAGCAGGGGAGGAGTTGTATCAGAGAGTGAGAAAGGATGTTATTGCATTACAGGAGTTAACAGGCTTGACAAAGCCGAATAGGATAATCCTTATCCTTCCTGATAAATGGAAATACGAGTTCATAAAGAATTTTAAGAAGGCGCTTGAGAAGACAAGGGATGTTGGTGGATTAATAAAAGCGCTGTGTGAAAAAGATAAGACTAATAAAAAATTCATTGCAAATCTTGTTCCAAAATTTGTTAAGAATCCTGATAAAGTCCCAGAAGTTGTTCTGTCTCAGAAAGAAGAAGAAAAAGCTCTTAAGGATGTTGTTTCAGATTTAGAAGAAGAGTTCAGAACAAAGTTTGAAATAGTGCTTGAGAAGGACTCAGAGCATGAAAAGGCCAAGCAAGCAATGCCTGGGAAACCAGCAATAGTGTTTATGTGAAAAGAGATTTAAAAATGGATGTGATACCACAAAAAGTCCTTTTTATTAATGCAGCTGACGGCTCTTTTAGAGTAGAGGATGTTAAGGATAATGAAGTCATCGGCCCTGTTGATTATGCTCTTAAATACGCGAACGATGATAACAAATTCTTTTTTGGCTCTGGAGTTCTTGCTGGTTCTGTAATACCCGGCACTAGAAGACTTATTTTCTGCGGTCACTCACCTCTCTGGGATAACTTCTACATCTCTACCATGGGAGGAGCAGCAATGGTTTTTCGTCATCTGGGCATTAACTATGTTGTTATCGAGAATAGTTGTGAGGAATACAGTGTTTTAAAGTTAAAGCGTGAAAAAGACAAGTTAAGCGTTGTTTTTGAACCATTAAACCCCGAAGAGATATGGCGGGGTTATAAAGGAAAGATAGGGTATTATGCCTTGCAAGAATATGTTTTTGACAAGTACAGAGAGGATTATGATGATTGTATTGACGAGTTCGGTAAGCTAAGGATTCTGGCTACAGGTCCTGCCAGTCTTAAGACTAATATGGGCGCGATTGGCTCTGCTTATATAGAGGGGGATAAGCCAAGCAGTGTTGATTGCTGGGCTGGAAGAGGAGGTATTGGTTCTAAACTAGTGCAGAAACACCGAATTGTGGCTATTGTTTTCGGAGGTGATTACAAAGATGATAGCCTGGCAAATCTTGATGAGTTTAACAAATACTTTGAAGACAGGTTTCATAAGAGTATGATACAAAAAGACATGGAGGTCACTGTGAAATACAGATATGATCCTAAGTATGACTCAGGAGGAACCCTTGGGGTTAATTATTCCACTACACAGACATGGCTTTTTAGCTTTAACTACTCCTCGGTTTATTTATCTGATGAGGAAAGGATGAGAATCCATAATGATTTTATTAAGAAGCACTACTTGAAACAGTTTAATGAAGAAACTATTAAGCCTAGAAGGTTTAAGACTTGTGGAGAAAGCTGTTCTGCTGTTTGCAAGAAGATGAGAGACGAGTACAAAAAAGATTACGAGCCTTACGAAGCCCTAGGTCCTAACAGCGGAGTCTTTGATCAGAGAGCAGCTGAGAAACTCAACCACTACGTGGATGCTATGGGGTTTGATGCTATCCAAGCAGGAGGTGTTGTCTCATGGGTAATGGAATGCTTATCAAGAGGAATTTTTAAGAAAGAAGACTTTGGACTAAGCTTAGAGCCGAGGTTTGATTGGAAAAACTTTGATGTTGTCAAGGATTCTCATAATAATGCAGAACTAGGCATACAAATAATTAACATGATACTAACCAACCCTCTCTTCAGTAAGAGTATAAGGACTGCTGCTAAGGAGATTGATAAAAAGTACGGTGTTAAGAGCATTAACCTCGCTGTGTACACTGCTTCTGGCAGTAATGGCTGCATGGTTCCTAACATGTATTGGGGGCCTGGTCTCTTCAGCCCTATGCCAATAATGGGCAAGTACTTCCAGTACTACAAGTACAGTATTGCTGATCCTTATAAGCTTGGCAAAAAAAATGTTGAGAGAATGATAAAAGAGCTTTACTCTGATAACTCTGGGTGTTGCAGGTTTCACAGGGGGTGGATAGAAGAATTAATGCAGGACCTTATTAACAAGCACTTCGGTACTCACATCGATTTCTATTCTCATCACAAGAAATTAGTGAGAATGATTAATAAAAATAATAAGAGCGTGTTCTGGGAGAGTGAGCGAGTGATTGATATCATCTTTGAATTCCTAAAAAAGTTTGTGAGAGAAAACCCTGATGATGCATCTGCAAAGGAATGGGTTGCTAAGTTCGAGAAGGACAAGTACAGAGCAGCAAAGGAGTACTGGGAGGAGATAAGAAGAGGGATAAGTGATGCCTTAGAAGAATAAAGAAAATAAAAAAAGAATTATTAAAAACATGCCTTTCTTTTCTTTTATTAACACAGCCCTTCTTTCTTTACTAAGCCTTATCATTCCATGCTACAACGCCTAGCACTACTAGGTACGCTAACACTACAACTATGTTAAGAAAAGGTATCACTGATAGTAGCGGTATTAGACTCAGCCATCCAGGATACTTTCTCTTCTCAAATATCTGCCAGGTCCACATAAAGAAGAAAACCACGTTAACAATAGGCACTAATAGTATGAACCCCCACACCCAGTCCTTATCCGCTAGGATAGGGTATAAGAAAAGGTTAGCTATGGGTATCCATGCTAGCCACGCTTTCTTGTAGCCAAGCTTCTTAGCAATAGTCATCCAGGCAAACGCGCAATAAACATAAATACCCAGACTAATGATTATGCCTACTGCGAGCATTGCTCCGAATAAAGCTTCGAAGTTCATAAAATTTATCGATGCCATTTTTTGCGTATCACCTCAAAATTTTTTTTCTTCTCTTTCTTCCAACGCCTTCCCTAAAAAAAACAAAAAATAAAAAAAGCAGTTCACACACTCTAATCCTATTCTGATTCTAATATAACTAAGGTTTTTTAAATTTTGTTGTTCTCAACCTTTTTTTTATCTTCTTAATAGTATTCTTTCCCCCATGAACCATGCAGCGCTTAGAAGAAGAAGAACAACCATCAAGCCGAGGACGAAATCAAATTCTGCTCCGAACATCCAAACACCAAGGAGCCTAATACAAACGTATATTATGAAGACATCCCTTATCACCCCTCTTATACCTGTTCTCATCTTTCACCTCTGTTTCTTCTTCCAATCCTCTATTAACA
>DRSY01000091.1 GCA_011372335.1 Candidatus Woesearchaeota archaeon
CCACAGCCCCGATTATTTATTGTTGTGGTTTGCGCTTAAGAGAAAAATAAGTGGGTGTTGTTATATAAATCTATCTGTTTTTTTATTTCTTTTTATTTCTTTATTTTCTTTTTTTCTTTCCTCTGTTTCTTTTTTTCTTCTCTGCTAAATTTTTATTCTTGTTAAAGGCTTTTTTACGGGTCTTCCTAGTTTTGTTTTTCTTAGCAGATTTTCTTTTGAGTTTAATAATGTACTCGGCTTCTTCATCCTTCTTTGTTCTGAGTGTGAGGGTTATAGCGATTAATAGGATGATTATGATTCCTATGAGGAAGAACTCCGATGTTCTCTGAGAAGAGGTTCCTGCTTGTATCTTGACTGGTTCTTGCTTCTCAGGCTTAGTTGCTTCTTCTCTTCCTTCTCCTTGCCCAAGGCTTTCCATGCTTGGCTTAGCACTGGTTTCTTCTTTTTCTTCTCCTTCTTCTACGACCATGTTGGTTTTTTCTTTTGCTGTGAAGAAAGCTTTTCCATAATAAGCATCGTTGAGCACTAAGTAGAGGTCGGCTGAGCCGTCGTTGTTAAAATCAATCCTGGCTGAGTCTCCTTCTCTTATTTTTATTCTCTTGTACCCTGGTGTGATAAGGAGCTCCACAGCTTGCATTCCTATCTTGTAATCCTGGATGATTCTTAGAATACTTATTTCATACGCATTACCTTCTTTTATTACTCTGATAACATCGTTGGGCACCACGTTGTTGATATCAAGTTCGAGTCCTTCTCTGAGTTCGAATTCGTAGAGGTATCCTAACCTGTTAGGGAACTTTGTTTTCTTCAAGTCTGAATCCTTTACTTCGCTTCTTACTACTAAACGCCGGGTAGGCGAAGTCAGAACCGTGTTGTTCGTATCTATGCATTTAATCATCCACTCGTACTCGCCAGGCTTAAGGTCTGTTCTTATCCTGGTATCATAGGGGGATAATAAGGCATTGGTGGTCCTTGCCAGATTATTGTTTATGATTAAGGAGCATTCTTTCATCTCCAGCTCAGGAGGGTACTCGAATATGAAGTACGTGCTTGTCTGAGTGGTGATGGTATTATCCGCTGGGGATTTAAGAAGGATTCCTGTACCAGGGCTTATAACAAGGCCGGTGAGTGAAGCATTATTCGCAATTATGACGTATATTAGTGCGAGGGCGAATAACCCAAAGGTTATTTCTACATGGGTTGCTCTTCTCATCTTCTTTTCACCCCTGTGCTTCGTATGCTTGTTATGATATCAAATTCTTCATTATTCCCCTTAGTGTCATCAGTATTAATCCTGTGAGTGCCTGTGTGTTTGGGGGAGCCCGGCGATGGTTTTCTTGTTTTTTTAGCTTCTTTAATTCTCTTCTCTCTCCTAGTTATTCTTTTCTTAACTAGTCTTTTAATTTCTTTTCTTTGAAGCTTCTTCTCTGATTTTTTCTTCGCAATGTTTTTTTTGTGTCTCAGAAGGATTAGGAGTGTGACTAGGATAATCAGAATAATAATTATTTTTAGGAGTGCGAGCCATGGCTTGGGCTTGGTCTTGTTCTTTGAGGTTATGCTCTGTTCTGGTTCTGCTCTTCTAGGAGGTTCTTTTTCGGCTTGTTCTTTGATTTCTTCATTCCTGGGCATGGATTCTTGTGGTGCGGTAGTGTTTTCTGTTTCTGCATGGATAGGTTCTTGTTCTAATAGTTCTTCTTTAAGCATACTCGTAGGGTAAGGGGTTACGATAAAGTAAGCATTAACACTTCTCTCAACATTCTTAAGGGATAAATCAATATCAGTTATGTTATCATGGTCGAAGTCAAAGCTAAGAGTGGTTGGGACTAGCATTCTGTGAATCGTGCTTGAAGCTCTGTTTCTTATCTCTACAAAGCTTGTATTACCAGCACTGCCCATCCTTAGGAGGTCAAGGTGGTAGGTTTTTCCTTTAATCTTAATCTGTATGTCTTCTCCTCCTTTCATCCCAGGGAGTTCTACAGGACTCTGACCAGGCGTTATGGTGATTACATAGCTTCTCAGACCATTAGGATTATAAATAGTTTGGTAGCCTTCTTGTATTCCTCCTTCGATGTTCACAGTGAAGGTTCTTGTTTCAGAGATGATTTCGTTAAGGCTTGTATCAACGCACTTAATATACCATGTGTGCTTGCCAGAGCCAAGCTCTAAGGTCATCTTATTATCATTCCTCCTAATAAGGGCGTTTCTGAAACCTTCGAGTTTATCATCTACTATTAAGGAGCAGTTAATCATAGAGGGGTAGTCGTCAAAGTCGTAGATAAAGTCCTGGGTGTAAGTTGTTATTACAGCACCGTTAGCCGGTGATTTAAGGATTATGTTAATAGGCTCTGCATGTACTGTTAGTGCGAGGAGTAAGAAGAGAAGTGTTGTTATTATTCCTCTCCCTCCAATGCTTAGCGCCGTCCTCATAAAAAAAACCTCGGGTGGTTTGGATTGGTCTAGGCGTACTATTTTTGTACTCATTTCTTTAATTGAAATAGATGTATATAAATGTTTTGTTAGCCACGGGTGTTGTTGAAAAAAAATTTTTGGGTGTGGAGAAAGAGGAAGGTGGTGTTGTTATGTTTGGTATGCTTTGCTCTCATGCCCCTGCTTCCTAACCCGTATTATGCTATCAACAAAACTCTCCATTTTAGCCTCATGACTAACAATTATTGCTTGCTCAACATTCAACTGGTTAAGCACCTCTCTAACCCTATCAAGCTGCTCCGAGGAAAACCCGTCGGTGGGTTCATCAAGAATAATCAGATCCCGTGTCCTAATAGTGCTCAGAAAATCATTAATAACCTTGTTAAGAGCCAGCCTATAAGCAAGCGCCACACTGGTCTTCTCCCCGCCTGACAGGTTCTCAAGCCAAGTCTCATATCCGTTCTGCTCAATAACCGGGGAGAAGTACTCATCAAGTCGCACGCTAAGAGTCTCGTCTTCAAGCAAAGTATTAAACCATTCCTGGAAAAAAGCATTGAACTCATTATAAATCCTTGCAAGGATGTGCTTCTCAATAACATCGATAAGGTTAATGAAATGAGTCTGCATCCAATTCCTCACCTCGCTGAGCCGTAACAGTTTCTTCTCATCCTGCTTCAGCTTATCAAGTTCTTGCTTCAGCTTATCAATTATCTGAGTAAGCGTGGCCAGCCTTGTCTTCTTCTCAACCACTAGTTTCTCAAGCCTCTCCTTCTCCTCTCTTCTCTCCTCCAAGACCTCCTTCGCCTTCTTGAACTCCTTCCTCTTATCCTCGCCTTTCTCCAGCTCATGCTTTAACTCCTCTACCGCTTGTTTACTCCTTGTTATCTTATCCTCTAACTCAGAGATGTTGGTTTCAAGAATCTTCTTATGCTCCTTCTTCTCCTCAAGAGCTTCAAGTTTAACCTTCTTTGCCTCAAGCTCCTTCTCCCCTTGAATATAATTATCAATTTCCTCCTCAACACGCCTCCTACGCTCACAAAGCCTCTTCTCCCATTCATCAAGCCTTGCAAGATTAACCTCGCACTTCTTAATAATCACTTGTTGCTTGGTATTAACCTCTCGTGCATGCTCAACACTAATCTTCTGTAAACAAGTAGGGCAAACATCCATATCAGCAATCTTCTTAATGATAAGCTCAGAAGCCTCCTTCCTAGTCTTAAACTCGGCCTTCCTAGAGTTAATCTCTGATAACTTCTCATCAATCCTCCTCAACTCCTGTTTCTTAGCTTTGAGGAGCTGCTTAACCTCATCCGCCTTAGTAATATCGAATCCTTCCAAGCCCTTCACTAATTCACCAAGCACAGAATTAACTTTTTCTAACTCAACCTTCCTCTCCTCTAATCGTCTCATAAATGATTCTAGCTCAGCCTTCTTAACCTCAAAGTCTTTCTCCACGCCCCTAAGCTTCTCTAGCTCTTTCTCTAAGAGCTCAAACCTCTTTTTCACCTCGCTGAACTCTTCTCTGAGTCGTAAGAGGCTGTCTTCTTTCTCCTCCACTTCTTTTCTTAACATACCAGCCTGCTGGGAGTACTCCTCTAACTCCTTTGTCTTATCAGGGAGCACCTCAAGCTTACCTTCTAACACACTAATCTTGTTCTTAAGCTCCCTTACATAATTAAGAGCGTTCTCCTTTACACGCTTATACTTATCAATATTAAACAGCTTCCTAAGAATATCAAGTCTCTCCTCCTTCTTCTCGTAAAGAATCCTCTTCATTTCTTCTTGCGGAGTAAACACAGTATACCTGAAAATCAATGATTTTGACTTGGTAAGCAACGACTCAGGGTAGCCGATCAGCTCAAGAACCCTTGCTTTTAACTCTTGAGGCGTGCCTTCAAAAACCGTGTTATTCACTATCAGCACACCGGGCTCCTGAATAATACCGTTCGAAGTTCTTCTTAAGGAACGTTTAATAACAAGCTCGTCCTCACCAAGAGAGAATCTTAACTCAACAAACCCGTGACTAGCACCGTGCCTAAGCAAAGCACTTCCAGAGAGCACTCCTTTCATAACCCCGAATATTGCGAACTCAAGAGCTAACAGTATAGAAGTCTTACCGCTACCAATATCACCTGAGAGTAGCACAGACCCCTTAGGGAAATTAATAGTCTCATCAACATACGACCTGATATTCCTGAGCCGAATAGAACGGATAATCATAGGGGAATAGAAAAAAAAGAGTTTTATATATAATTTATTGTTTTGTTCTTTTATTATGAAGATAAGGTATTCAGTTATAAAAAAAAGATTTATAAAGTGTTAATGATTAATTATTAATCATAAGCCCCGTGGTGTAGCGGCCAATCATTTCGGATTTTGGAGGCAGGAAGAACTTTTTTTTATCTCCAGCCGGAAATGTCCGAAGACCTCGGTTCGAAATGCTGAAGAAGCAGAGTACGCGGTCTTCAAGCGGAAGTCCGAGCGGGGCTATTCTTTTTTTCCTCACTTACATTAGTTGTTCTTTGCTCTGGACTTTGTTAAGGATTAAGAGGAACCAGTTTGAGTTCTGCTTTAACCTCTTGTTTATTGAGTAGTGATTTTATGATGGTGTCTTCTCATTTTAAACCTTTAGATTTTTAAACCCCTGCTTATTCCTTTAGTATTATGAACATCCTCCCTGGTATCCGGATTCTTGGTCTTACTCTTTACTTTGAGAAGCAAGGCGTTCTTGTTATTGCTGATACGCATATTGGTTACGAGGAGGCTCTTAACAAGCAAGGAGTTCTTATTCCTAGGCTGCAGTTCCAGGAGGTTATGAGCAACTTGGAGCGAGTTTTCAAGAAAGTAAAACCCAAGCTTATTGTTATGCTCGGCGATATCAAGCATGAGTTTGGTACAATCTCCAAGCAGGAGTGGCGTGATACCTTAGGATTACTTGATTACTTGGTGGGAAAAGCAAGTGTTGTTCTTGTTAAAGGCAACCATGATAATATTCTTGGTCCTATTGCTCGGAGAAAAGATTTAGAAGTAAAGGATTACTTTGTTGTTGATGATACCCTGTTCTGTCATGGTCATAAAGTATTTGATGATGAGATAAAGGGTTTTAAGAGGATTAAGACGATTATTATTGGGCATGAGCACCCTGCGATTAGCATCAGGGATGGTGTGCGGGTTGAGAAGTATAAATGCTTCTTATTAGGTAAGTATAAGGATAAGAACTTGGTTGTTATGCCTAGCTTTAACTTCGTGGTGGAAGGCACTGATGTGCTTCAGGAGAGGTTGCTAAGCCCTTTTATAACAAGTGTCTCGGACTTTGAAGTATTTGTTATCGGGGATAAAGCTTATAAGTTCGGGAGGCTTTCTCTTCTTAGCAGAGAATGAGGTCTAAGGAAAAACTTGAGAGGCTTGTTGAGGAGTACGTATGGATTGATAGAGTTTTCCAGTGTGAAGGAGGAATGGTGTTATACGTAAGGAGAGGGTGTGGGGAAGAGTATAAAGTTAAGATTAGTGATAAGCAGCGTGTTCTGAGTGGGAAGCTCCGAGTAGGAGACCGGTTAGAAGCTGATCTTATCGCCCGAGAAGAGGATGCTGGGGAGGAATTAACACTCCTGTTGGATTATGAGCTTCAGCTTCTAAGAATCCCAGGAGGAAAAGTGATTTATAAGAAGAGGCTAATATAATAATCAAGGTGCTAAATTAAGAGTTATAAAGGATTACTAATAAAAAAAAAATCTTTTTTTGGTTTTTTGGAGAATACGCAGAGGTGGTGTTGTATGAGTAAGTATTTCTTTACAAGCGAGAGCGTGACTGAGGGGCACCCTGATAAGGTGTGCGACCAGGTGAGTGATGCTATTCTTGACGCAATGATAAAGGATGATCCTGAGTCAAGGGTTGCTATTGAGTGCTTGACAAAGACGGGTTTTATAATTGTGGCTGGGGAGGTAACCACTAAGACTTATGTTGATATTCAGGGTGTTGTGAGGAACACCTTAAGAGAGATTGGTTATGATAACCCGGATTACGGCTTTGATTACAAGACTTGCGGTGTGCTTACGAGTATCTCTGAGCAGAGCCCTGATATTGCTAGGGGTGTTGATGAGTACGAGGAGCACGAGCAAGGAGCAGGTGATCAGGGATTAATGTTCGGCTATGCTTGTAAGGAGACTCCTGAGCTTATGCCTCTGCCAATAATGCTTGCTCATAAGCTGACTATGAGGTTAGCGGAGGTTAGGAAGAAGAAAGTATTAGGTTTTCTTAGACCTGATGGTAAGAGCCAGGTAACAGTGGAGTATGATAATGGTAGGCCTATAAGGATTGATAGTGTTGTTCTTAGCACTCATCACGACCCTGATGTTAGTGTTGAGGATCTTAGGAGTGGTGTGGAGGAGAAGATTATTAGACCCGTGCTAAAAGAATGGGTTGATGATAATACACGATTCTTTATTAACCCCACAGGCAGGTTCGTTATTGGAGGTCCTGTAGCTGATACCGGGCTTACTGGTAGGAAGATAATCGTGGATACTTATGGTGGTGTTGGTAGTCACGGGGGTGGCTGCTTCTCTGGTAAGGATCCTAGTAAGGTTGATAGGAGTGGTAGTTACATGGCTCGTTATATTGCCAAGAATATTGTGGCTGCTGGTCTTGCTGATAAGTGCGAAGTCCAGTTAGGTTATGTTATTGGGGTTGCTGAGCCTGTGAGTGTGCTCGTGAATACGTTTGGAACAGGCAGGGTGGGTGATGAGAAATTAGTGGGCTTGGTTAAGAAGCATTTCCCGTTGAAGCCAGCAGGGATTATTAAGTATTTGAGATTAAAGAAGCCTATTTATAAGAAGACTGCTTGTTACGGGCATTTCGGAAGGAACGATCCTGATTTTACTTGGGAGAGCACTGACAAAGCAGAAGATTTAAGAAGAGAAGCAGGAGTGTAGGTGGGTTTCACCTGAACAAGGGGTGAATGTATTCTTCCTCTGGGTTTGGTGTTTCTCTGAAGTTCTGTTTGGGGCAGTGGTCACACCTGTGTGCTACAATTCCTTTTTCTTTTCTCTCAGGGTCAAAGCAGACCCCCTTATAGTAGTATTCACATCGCATCTCGTATCACCGTTC
>DRSY01000042.1 GCA_011372335.1 Candidatus Woesearchaeota archaeon
CTTATGA
The DNA here is from genome assembly GCA_011372335.1 of Candidatus Woesearchaeota archaeon. Lineage (GTDB taxonomy): Archaea > Nanobdellota > Nanobdellia > Woesearchaeales > SM23-78 > SM23-78. Next base: position 8 of record DRSY01000042.1, read on the forward strand.
AGGAGTGCATCTCTGATGCTAAAAGAATATTTGAAGAGAAAAAACTAAAGGACTATCAGACTGATATCATAAGAGTCGCTGTTGCCTTGTTTGAGAAACGAGCAAGTCACTCTGTTTATTGGAAGGAATCAAAGGCAAAAGAGAAGTTTGACAAAGAGTACGCTACGATATAAGAAACAAGAATAAGGACCTTAACAGGCTATGCTTTCTCGTATAACATTATATTTCCTTTCTTCTTCACAACGTAGCGATCTTCTTTATCCTTTTCTGTTTTTTTCTTAGCAACAAAGTCTTTGTTCTTCTCTATGAACAAGTAAAGGTTTCTTGCAACATCTGTCTGTGTTATTACGCCAACTAGTTCATCACCAGATATGACAGGAAGCCTTCTGAAGTTGTGCTCAAGCATAATCTTATTCACTTGGAACAAGTCAAAAGCCGGGGTTATGCATACAACAGGACTGGACATCAAGTCCTTCATATAAGAATTCCTGAGCCTGTTAGGGTTAAGAAAGAACTCGCTTACAATATCGAACTCTGTAAAAACACCCTTAATCTGCTTCTTATCTGCCACCACTACTGAGCCGATATCCTTTAAGGCCATAATTTTTTTTGCTTTTAAGAACTTATCATCTTCTCCTACCACCAACACTTTCTTAGTCATCACATCCCTTACAAGAGGCGGCTTGGGATGCGGGCTTCTCAACTCGTCTAAGACTCTGCAGAGGTCTGTCTGAGTAATTATGCCTCTTAACTCTTCATCCTCAACCACGACTAGTTTCCTGAACTTATGAGACCGCATTATCTTCTGAGCTTCAAAGAGGTCAAGGCCGGGCTTAACTGTGAAGAGCTTCTGAGTCATAATATCATTAACTAGCATCTTCTCAGAATATCCTTTGCTCATACCAAGTTTCTTAACAAAATCCCTCTCAGTGAGTATGCCAACAGGCTTATAATCCTTAAGTACGACAAGGCAGGAGACATGAGCACCAATCATGGTATGAGCAGCGTCTATAAGTCTGTCCTCTCTATGAACATATATCACATCCCTTACCATGATATCCTTCACTCTGAAAGACTTAAGCTCATAGTAACAGTTACTAAAAGACTTCTTCCTCCTAAACAATCCTAGGATAAAAATCACCTCTCTTTTTCTTTTTTAATAAAAAAAAGTGATGATAAAAAAGATACTCGTTATTTAATTATTTAAATGTTGCGAATAAAAATAAAAGAATAAAAGAATGAAAGAGGAAGAATGTAAAGAATTAAAGAATAGTCATCTTCCTTTAAGTAATCAAGTGGTGTGTTGATGCTCTAACTCCTCAGCACCCGCTTCGTTTATAACAACATCCCTGAACTCGTAAGTCTTGTTCATAAAAATTATCTTTAATGGGACGCTAAAGAAGGAGTCAACGTACACTATGCCGGGCTGGTTGTTTATCTCGAACTCTACTTCCACAGCGTTTCTGTTCTCAACTGTCTGTGATCTGCCTGTAAGATCTGCCTTGGTGATCTTAGCCATCCAGTCAAAGGGTGTTTCTACAAAGTAATCATCGAACTCAACATCGAATTCTTTATCCTTATCAGGGCAGATGCTCTTATCCCTTTCCTCACAGTAAGCAACACCTTCCTTGTTAATAAGGTCAAGGTAAACAGTATCATAAGACTCTTCTGGGCTAAACTTAACCCTGCTCTTAAGCTCTATCTTCATCTTCTCTCTTGAAACATAATAAACGTTTTCTGGTAGAATCCTCGGTGATTCCACATACGCGTACCGGATACTATTCACCTTATTGAACTTAGCAAACAAAGCCTGTGCCTCTTCTGAAATAGCGCTCTCAGAAGGCTCCTCTACCCCTTGCTCTTGTTCTTCTTCCTCACCAACAGGTTCTGTTTCTATAATCCCGGCTTCTTCTTGCTCCTCAGTAACTACGGGCTTACACTCATCCGGGTCTAACACCTTGCTACCATCAGGACAAACATAGTACTCCACTACAGGCACACAGCCACTCAGGAACAACAAGCTAAGTGCTAGAACAGACGTGCTTAACAAGAGTTCTTTTCTCATAAAAAAACACCTCCTTTAAAAGCTCAGTTCTTTGTATGCTTTTAATATCTTATTATTTTAGTTTTTTTCCTTAAGTACAGGAACACAACACCAGCCAGTAATAATAAGCTGCTTATTACTAGGAGTAAGGTGAGCATCGCGGACTTCTTCTTAACACCCATCTCTCTTGTTACTTGTTCTTTCTCCTCTCCTATTATTATTTGTTTTGGTTGTTCCTGAACAGGTGTTTTTTCCTCTGCTTCTTCTTCTGCTTCTAGAAGTTCCAGATTTACTGTAACTCTTTCCTCGGTATCACCGCTCCGTACATAGACGTAATCCGTGTAGTCGCCTGGTTCAAGACCAGTAGTATCCATGTAAATCGGGATTTCTGCAAAGTCCTTGTGGGGAAGAGTAATGCTACTTCTCATGTCATAAATAAAGTTTGTTGTAAAGCTTATATTAAAGGTCTTCTCTTCTCCTCTCAGGTTATATATGGTTATGTTTGCTTTAAGAGGGCCCTGGGCGGATGTGATTATGCTTATATAATTAGGTTCAACAAAAAACGGTTGGGTCGGGGTGTAGTTAAGCATCGGAATCCCTCCTCTGCCCCCTCCGCCTCCACCTCCTACTCGGATCACTCTCTCAACAAGAGTAGCATTCGGGGTTGCTTGTATCCTGAAAGTCTTGTTTGAGAGGTTGAAGCTGTAAAAAGTTGCTCTTCCGTTTGAGACTTGGAGGTGGTACTCACCAGTCTTGTTTATCAAGGTATTGTTCTCTATGAGGTACAGTGTGTAGTCCTCATAATCCTCGCTTACACTCACATTAACACTCACGTTTATTAAGGCACAGCACGAACTAATAGTAATGGTTTTCTCATAATAAGAATCCCCTGTATAGGTTACTTCGCTGATTATTAGAGGAGGAGGAGCTTCAAAGTACAAATAGGTATTCTTCACTGACTTATCAGCCTCCCAGGAGATGTTTGTGCCATTAACAATCACGCTCTTTATGTTTCCTGACTCATTAATATACCAGTCATAGCCGCACTCAAAACCTGTTGGTTTATTAGTGGTTATGTTCATGGTTATATTATCGTAGTATGTAACAGGTATCCTTATTGTTATGTTATTGCCATTCACAATCACAGGGTCTAGTTGTTCTCTGTTCCCAGTGTCAAAGCTTACATGGGTTATGTTTAGTGTAACAGGAAGACCTATAATGCTTGCTAAGCCTGTGATTATACTGTTTGTCATGCTTGGGAATAAAAGAGTAGAAGAAGCTAATAGTAAGAGCATTACACTAATAGTGATTAGAAAGATTTTATCTTTTCTTAAGCTCATTTTTTATTAGTTCCATTATCTTCTGATGTGATGTTGTTCTGAAGAGCTTGTTTGCTAGTTCTTGTTTTTTAAGGCTGTGAGCCACCCAGTTAGCAAAGTCGTTCTTAGTAGAATTAACATGGTAGTTGAATATGTCTTCACGCATGTTTTTCAAGGCGTGGTACAGGTCTTCGAGGTCTGTTAGGGTTCTTCCGTCTTTGAGGTGGAAATAGGGGTGTGGTTCTAAGGTTTTCTTTTGCTGGGTGCTCAGAGCTCTGTGCTGTGCGTGTCCTAGGTGTTCTTCAGGTCCAGGGTTTGGCTTAGCCTTTATTTCTGGCTTGTACTTTTTAGGGGAGTTGTGTTTAGACTGTGTTATTCTCTGCCCTGGCTTTTTTTTAGTGATCCTTCTTGATATCTGGTGGCTCTTCCTCCAAATCAAGGTTAGTAATGCAAGGATAACTATGATTACTACGAGTATTACCAACCATCTCGGAATTATGGGTTTTTCTGGTATCGGAGCTGACTGTTCTTTCTCTGCTTCCTTTGGTTTTGGGACTACTCTTACTTTAAAGTTCCTTGCATATCTGACTGATATTGGGACTTGTCCTTCTCCTCTCCCAACAGGACTTACTGCGTAGTTAATGTTATAGATGTCTCCTGGCTGGGCATCTTCTGGTACTGTGATGTTAAAGAAGACGTGAGTGTCATAGGTCTGCCCAGGCACTTCTAGTATTGGCCCTCCTACTAGGCGTGCTATTGCGCTGTCAAGGCTTATATTGACCTTCACTTCTTCTTTGTCTTTGTTCTGCACTGTGAGTTTGAACATGTAGGTCTGGCCCGGGTATAATTCAAGGGTTTTGTTCTCCATGTAATCGTAGCTTATGCCAAAGCCTTGTACAGGCCCTATTAGAAGTATGGCTAGTAATAAGTAGCTTAGTATCCTCGCCCTCATAGAGTCCTTAATTAGATGGCTGGGTTAATAAACTTTTCGAAAAAAAAAGGTGTTGTGCTCGTTTAACTCCTTGGTTGTGTGAAGAGGGTTGGCTCTTATAAGAATGATTTAGAATAGAAACAGGGAAGAATAAAAAAAGAATTTAAGCTTTAGTTACCTGTTGGGTCTATTACCCAGTTGCTTACCGAGTTGTATGTTGTTGCTGTTATCCCGCTTGGGATGTCCAAGTAGAAGTATAATTCTTCTGTGGCTGTTGCTCCTTTGTTTAGGCTTGCTCCTGTTATTGTTGTTGGGGTTGAGTGTGATAATTGGTCTCCTGGTCCTCCGCTAGCAGTGGTGTTTACTGCGAAGTTAGTGGCTCCGATTGTGTCTCCTCCTCCTGTGAGGTTGTATGCTGTCAGGTCTATGCCTGTGTAGACCTGGTTGCCTGTGTTATTAATTGTAAGGGGGTTTTCTGTTGCTGCTACGTCTTGTTCTCCTGGTGAGCCTGAGAAGGATAGGCTTGTTTCTACCACGGATATGTCGTCTAGAGAGTTCATTGTTAGGTCTGATGATGTGCAGTCAGAGTCACTTGCTGTTCCGTCTGTTGCATAAACACAGATATCCCATGCTCCGTCAGCGTCGTAGTAGTATATTGTTATGTTGCATCTTATTCTCTGGGTTTTCTGGTCGCTTGAGTTGCTTACTGACCAGCACGCTGTGCTTAGCCTGTCGGCTTCGCCTGCTTTTGTGATGTTCGCACTTGATGATGCTGTGTCAATATCAGTTACGCTGTTGTTATCTGTGACATTGAAGTCTATTGTGATTACCTTGGTTGTGCCTGCGTTTGGTGTTTCTGTTGGTGCTTCTACCCAGACTATTTGTGGAGCGCTGTTGCCTACTGTTGTTGATACTGAGAAGGTGTCTGTGGTTGCTCCTGATGTTAGTATTACTAAGGGGGTGGTTATTGCTATTATTGTTGCTAAGAAGATGAAGAGGCTGAGGGTTTCTTTTTTCATTCTTTACACCGTACCTTTTTTTTATTAATCTCTAACCAACAATATGGATATTTGGCTACCAATACCTATTTTTTGATATTATTATATTTAAATGTTTCGGTTTTTCTAGGTCAGAGCAACCAAAAAAAACACTAGGCTTTCCTAAGCTTCTTCAAAGCCCTATGATAAACAGTCCAAACAGTCCTATCATCCCGCCTAAGCAACACAGCAACCTCATGATACGAAAGATTATAAGTAATCCTAAGATAATACACAACACTCTCAAGAACACTAAGCCTCTTCTCAGCAACAACAGACAAAGGCAGAGAATACTTAGTAACAGGAGCCCTTAGCACGGATTTCATCTTCCTCCTAGCAAACCTATAAGTAACACCCACAGCCCTGGGATCCCTGTTAAGCAGCCTAGCAATCTCAACCAGTTTCAAACCCTTATTCTCGTACAAATACTTAACAATAGTTTCAAGAGCACTCAAATAACCATTATCAAACACAGAGACAGGAATACGTATTCCTTCAGGCTTCTCAAATATTTCCTCAGACTTCTCAACAAGCTTAGCCGTGTAAACCTCCTCAAGATACTCTAAGAACTCTGTATAAGGAACCCGTTCCTGCTTAAAGTAGCGTATCAGCTCCTTTAACAACCGTTCCCTGTCCTTAACAGCATTACCCCTAGTCACTTGCAGATACCACCCAGTCAGTTGAAGAAACATATTTCAAAGGAGGAATATTAGGGATTGTGATGAAGAAGTACAAAGACTCATTAGCATCAACACCACCAACATCAACAGACACATTAGCACCAGGAATAATAACAGGAGAGGAATCCTGCAAAGAAACACCCGGAGCATCAGAAACATTAACAGTGATATTAGAAACACCCAAGGTATAAGAGCCGTTCACCAAATTATAAGCAGTGATATTAATCTGGGTTAAATTAACATTACCCATGTTATCAATAAGAAGAGGATTAGAACCAGCAGCATGATAGCTTACACCAGGATAAAAATCACCGAAGCCAAAAACAACAGGACTAACCTGGATGTAAAGCAAATCATTATAAGTAAACACAGTAGTAGCATTAAAAGCAGAAGCCTGAGAATAATCCATGACACTAACATTAATACTCCAAGTACCAGCACCATCATAGTACTGCATAGGAACACTACAATTATACATAACAGTATCAGAATCAACAGTATTATTAGAACAATTACCACTCCTCACAACACCAGACTTATTAACAACAACCTTTGCAGAGGAATGATTTAAGTCACTAACACCATCAGTATCAGTAACAGTGAAATTAATCCTCACAACCTTAACAGCTTCAGGATTAGGAGTCTGAGCAGGAACACTACTAACATTATTAACAACAGGTGGATTATTACCTCCTGAAATCGTAATATTAAGAACACCGCTCTTACCCTCATTACCACTAGTATCAGTGCAATTAACCCACACATCATACCTGCCGCTACTCGTAGTAGAAGCAGTAAGCCAGGTCTGAGTATTATTCAGAGTACTAGTATTACTCGCCTTACTAGTACTGTTAAAGTAGAGCACACAACTAGCAGTAGCGCTCTGACTATCCGTAAAATTAAAACTAATAGTGGGAGTACTATCACTAATCTGAGTATTATTAAGACTAACATTAATATTAACTATAGGAGGAGTGGATTCTGACAAGGTGAAGTAAATCACTTTGTTCGTGGTGAGATTGACCTCCCGGGATTCGTTATCGTATCCGCTCTTGCTCGCATTAACCGTGTAGTTCGTGTAATATTGCGAATAGGTTTCGTTCTGCCAGTATTCCCGCAGGGTTTTCCTCGAAACCCATCCAGAGCTGTTGGTCAGGTCCGTGAAGGCCTGGTTGTTGTTCTTGTCCCAGGCAGTGACATTTGCACTGCCAACAGGGTCGCCATTAGAATCATTCACATAAACATCCAAGTACCAAAACACATTAATAGGGTGAGAACCAATTGACCAGTACTTGTCTGTGAATGTCACATTGGTAAAATTCGTGCTTCCATCATCCCCCCATACAAAGTAGGTGTC
>DRSY01000011.1 GCA_011372335.1 Candidatus Woesearchaeota archaeon
AAAACAGAACTAAAACTAGATGAGGACTTACAAAAAGTATTGGAATACATTAACAAGATAAAGAAAATCATAAGCCTACAATTAGTACTGAAGAGCAAAAACAAAATCCTATTTGTACTTAGCAAACCAGAAGATAAAGAACTGTTCGGCAAAGCTATTGTAAAGGAAGTAATGAAAAACTACAAACTCGAAACACATACAGAAAAAAGCTTTCTCAAAGAACTTCTAAAAAACAACGAATTACAAGAAAACCATGTTATTCTTTACGGTTATGAAAAATACTATGAATACATTAAAGAAATAGAAGACGAACTGAAAATAAAATACTCGAAACTAATCCCATGAAACCAAACAAAAAAAATAAAATAAAGAAAATAAAGAGAGCAGGAACTTTAATAGTAGTACTACTCCTCACCCTAATAAGCCTAACCTTAACCCTCAGTGAGAATGAGAACACCCAAAAACTCCTCTACTTATCCGTTGAGAAACCATATTATAATATCGGAGAGAAAATAACTCTTATAATAACAGCAAAGAATCTCAATGACTATGAGCTAACCATTAACTCCAAAAACAGCTTCTACAAGTACAGTGGAGAGCTAAGCAATAATATAGAATTCTATCCAAAAGAATACGGATTGCACATTGTTGAATTAACAAATAAACTGAACCAGAGTATTGCTGATTCTCTCCAATTCATAACTATAAATCCTGCAGAAAAAAATAAAACACGTTTTATCTCAACAAACAAACGAGAATACACTCTAGGAGAAACAGTTATGGCAGTTGTGAATATCCCGAAACACGAGAAGCTTGACAAGTATAAATTGTATTATGAGTATAATGGTTTCACCCAGAGATATATGGGAGATCTCACAGAAATAAGGTTTGTGCCAAAGGGAGTGGGAACACACCATCTTATATTAAAAGACAAAGACAGTAACAAGATAATTGAAAGCTATGAGTTCAAAGTGGTTAAAAAAGAAGAAACAACAAAGCAACTCAAAGAGGAAAACGCAGTTATAACCATAAAAGATGGTAAAGGAAGAATAGTGGAAGCTATTCTCAAATTCTATGACAAAGCCAACACAAAATTCATGTCAGCCAACAGTCAGAACTATTTTGAAATTCTCAAAAAACCAGAAAGTGTTGAAATCATTCCAAAAAACAAAATTGTGGAAAAAATAATGATAAGAGGACTAAAAAGCCAAAACATAGCTCTTGGTTTAGAAAAAGTCCACCCATTAAAAAACCCTATTCCTGGAAGGATACCGGTAAAAACCTATGCTATTGACCCAACACAAATAGAATTTACAAATGCGACAATAACACAAAAAGCAAGAGGCACAGAACTCTGGAAATGTAAAGACTACAATTTCACAACCCAGACCTGCTTTGGAACATGGAAGAAAATAATGAACATAATACCCGGAGAGAATTATACTTTCCTACTAACCCCAGAAGACCCCTTATATAGCGAAACAAGAACAAATGTTCCTTGTAGTTGCCAAGACAGTGCTACGAGTGTAAGAGGGGTGCCTGCAAGAGCAACGTGTAGTGTATTCTGCAACGTTACAATTGATGTGCCACCAAACGCAGAAACAGGTTACATAATGAATATGAGTTACGGAATCCAATTAACATACACCGGAGACACGGGCTTTATAACAAGTGCGAGTCAGAGAGCAAGGTTTGATAGAGACCAAACTTATGGGAACGGAAACGAATCGAGCATAGGAACAGATACTTCTACCACTTCTTTTACAACAACTTGGACTAATTCATCACTTAATCCGACAGGAAGCGCGGCTTTCAATGAGTTAACATGTGACAACTGGGCAAACACATGCACATGGTATGTGTATCTGTACTCAACAGCAGTAGTGGATGCCCCTGGGAGCTCTACTAAGAGTATAACTATGAATATAAGTCTCTTAAACATGAGTTATGCGTGGAACTATACAGAACTAGGAAACCTCTCGGTTACTCTTAACTGGCCTGACGGGGATTACATAAACTATTACAACATTACATTCAACTATACGCCAGTAAGCACATCTAACATAACTAACTGTACATTATACACCAACAGAACAGGGAGTTTTACTAATGAAAGCACAGACTACAACATAAGCAACAACCAGTCAAACTACTTCAACCTAAGCTTCTCAAACAATGGACGTTACCTATGGAATGTTCTATGCTATGATGATAGTGGTAACAACGCATGGGCTCCTAATAATAAAAGTTTCATAATCGACACAGTAAAACCAACAGTTAATCTTGAAAGCCCAGAAGATAATAATTACACGACAAACACAGTGATAACATTTTATTACAATGTATCAGACTCTAACTCTATAAAGAACTGCTCATTAATAATAGACGGCTCGCCAGACCAAACAGATACTAGTATTAGTAAAGGAACAAGTCAGAACTTCTCCACTTCCCTAAGCAACGGAGTGCATACATGGGCTGTTTGGTGCTATGACGATGCAAACAACCTCGGAAAATCAGAGAACCGAACAATAAACGTTTCTGCTCAGAGAAAAATATGGAGTGACAGGTGGTATGAAACAGGAACAAGTAGTTATACAAGCACAACAGCAAATATTGAGCTTAATAATGAGACAGACGGGACTCAGAACCAGGTTTATTATGACATCCCTGCTCTGACAACAATCACCCTCGTAGATGCAATTTCCCCGTATATTAGCGGGGATGGAGCATACATATATAATAACACCCTTGTTACATTCAGAGCAGCGTTTGCAGCTGCGCAGAGCAACGGTCGCCTAAGCTGGCATCTCTACATACTCCACGCTAATAACTCACAAACAGAGGTGTGCTCATACGGTGATGATGCTAGTGGAGGAGCTACAGTAGTAACCATCACAGAAGCAACATGTAACACTACTTCTGATTACAGACTTCTAGGAACAGACAGATTGGAGTTAGTATTGAAAGTGTATAATACCCATAACCAACAGAATAGAGATGTAACCCATTACTTTGACAACACCAACTCGTACGTGGAGATTAATAATTTCATCACCCTAGGACACTTAGAAACAGATCTCATCGCACCATCATCAAACTTAGACATAGACCAGAACACAACTTATACCCACACATGCAACGTTACTTGTGTAGACGGCACCTGTCTTAATGTGAGTGTCTACGCCCAGTACAACTCAACCAGTCCTACTAGCAACACATGGACGAATATAAGCTCCACAGGCTACTTAGTGCTTAATGGCTCTGAAACTAATCCTCACAACACAGGCAATCTGAGCAGTAACACCACCAACACTACTTTCATAATACTAGGAAACGAGCCCTCAACAAACTACATAAGATGCTATGCTAAGTCAAAGTTCTCAAGTGACACAAGCCAAACAATAAGAAGGATAAGAATAAAAGACACAATAGGTCCTGTTGTTAACCTCACAAGCCCATCCAACCAAACCTACACTAAGAACAACACCATAAACTTTTACTTCTTTGTATCAGATCCCTCTGAGCTAAGGAACTGCTCACTAATACTTAACGGTATGAAGAACAAGAGTTTAAACTCAAGCCAGCTAACCAACAACGCAATCAACAATATAACTGTTAATGGTTTCTCAGAGGGAACATATAACTGGACTGTTAACTGCACAGACATCTGGAATAACACAGGCACAGACCAGCCATACATCCTCTACATAGACCGAAAAGCCCCATTGATTAGTCTTAACTTCCCAGCACCAAACGACACAGTTGCTTATAGTATGATTAATTTTAACTGGACAGCACATGACAATTATAACGTAAATATGACGTGTGACTTGTACATAAACGGGAGTCTTAATGTATCAGGAGTAATATCTCCTAATGGAACCCCAACTAACACAACAACAGGTAATTTCAGTATAGGAACATATCTTTGGTATATGAACTGCTCTGACCCAGCAGGGAACTGGAATGTAAGTGAGACAAGGAACTTCACAGTAATAGACCTCCCCCCAACAACATACCTTATCTTCCCCACCCCAGGGCATTACAATGATTCAAGCACAATAATATTCCTCTACAACGCTTCTGATAATAATGGATTTAAAAACTGTACATTATACATTGACGGAGCACCAAACGCTACGAACAGCACCATATACAACAACCAGATTAACAACTTCACAGTAAACAACCTCCCAGAAGGCTTACATAACTGGACCGTGAGTTGTATCGACACAGGTGGTTATAATGATACTGCGGCTTGGCAGAACTTCACAATAGATCTCACCAACCCGTATGTGCTACTCAACTACCCAGACCCAGCTCAGCTCTTCACAGATGCGGATGTTACTTTTAGTTATAACGCAACAGACAACATAGCCTCAACTCTGGACTGCGAGTTATTTATTGACAGCAACTCTGAGAGTAACGATACAGCAACTAATGCAACACCAACCGCAGTCAATATAAACAATATACGTGACGGCCTTCACTACTGGAATGTCACATGTACTGACTATGCAAACAGGCAAAACACTAGTGAAACACGCAACTTCACAATAAATGAGAGTCCTAGTATAATCCTAAACAGCCCAACACCATTTGCTTATACCAATGAGAATGTTACCTTCACCTATACCCCTGATGATAATGACGGATTCACCAATTGCACCCTATACATTGATGGAGCACCTAACGCTACGAACAACACCATATACAACAACCAGATTAACAACTTCACAGTAAACAACCTCCCAGAAGGTAACCACACATGGTACATTGGATGCTATGATAATGGGACATACCAGAACTATAATGTCTCACAAACAAGGAACTTCACAGTTGATACCAGTAACCCAACCATAATACTAAACTATCCAGGCATAGAGGAATTAGTGCAGAGTGAAGAAGTCAATTTTAACTTCACAGCAAATGATAATTATGACACCCTCCTTGACTGTGACTTATACATTAACGGATTATATAACCAGACAGCAGGAGCAACCGCGGGGAATGACACAATCATAAGCCTCAACCTCACAAACGGCAGGTATAACTGGAGTGTGGTATGTAAAGATGATGTTAATAATAGCAATACGAGTGAAACAAGATGGTTCAATGTTAGTGTGCCACCAAGCATAAACCTGACATACCCCACACCGAATGAACATATGAACTTCAGCAATCAAATGTTTGAATACATACCCCGCGCAAACGCTAACATAACTAATTGTACTTTGTTCCTAGACGGACAAGAAAACGAGACTAATAATAGCATAACCCCAGACACATATAATTATTTCTGGGTTAACATACCAACAGAAGGTAAGCATAACTGGACAGTGAGGTGTATTGATGAAAACGGCCTCCAAGGATGGAGTGGTACACAGGACTTCTACCTTGACTTCACCAAGCCCTCGATACAGCTCTACCAGCCAGGCAACGGAGATACTGTGACAAGGAACCTGGTCTTATTTAACTTCACAGCAACAGACAGCATATCAGAGAACATGCTATGTAACCTTACTGTTAATGGAGGGCTTGAAGGAACAAGCCTTAATGTGACAAACGCAACATCTTATCTTTTTAACAGGACCTTCCCTGACGGTAATTATTCCTGGTATGTTGAGTGCCGTGACAAAGCAGGTAACTATAATATCAGCGAAACCTGGAACTTCACAATCATCGCACCACCGAATGTGACTCTTCTCTACCCTCCTAACGAAAAGCACCTCAGCACAACATACATCAACCTGACATACCTACCAGAAGACGACTATGTAATACCGAACTGCACACTCTACCTGAATGGAAGCCCTTACATGAATGACACAAGCATAGATACGAATCAGAACAACACTTTTGACATAAGCAGCATAGGAGAAGGATACTATAACTGGACTGTTTACTGTACTGACCAAGACAGCAATACCTACGGGCCTCCTGAATGGAACTTTACAATAGACAGAACACCCCCCGCGCCTGTTTTATACCTGCCAAACCCAAGAGCATTATTAACCTCAGAGGATGTGTTGTTCAACTTTACAGCAATAGACTCTCTTGACACCAACCTATACTGCAATCTTACTATTAATGGGAGTGTTAATGTAAGTAATGTGTCTGTGACGAATGGTTCCTGGCGTAATATCACTATCTATGATTTACAAGACAGTATATACTTCTGGAATATTACTTGTTGGGATAGAGCATTTAATAATCAGACATCAGAAACAAGGAACTTCACTGTACAATCACCACCCAGGATAGCACTCGGAAACCCAGAAATGTATTATAGGACAAACACCACTAATATCATGTTCTTCTTTACACCAACAGATAACTCTGGGAACATAACTAATTGTACATTAATCCTGAATGGGCAGCCTAATGAAACCCTCACACCAATAATAAACGGGGCAGAGCATAACATAACAGTATCTGGGCTTCAGGACGGAACATATAACTGGACTGTTAACTGCACAGACATAAATGGTAATGAAGGAACAAATACTAGTCTCAAAATATTCTATGTAGACCTCACAGGACCGAATATAACCCTTAACTTCCCGTCTTCGGGTCAAATCTTCGGCTATGATGACATAACCTTTAATTGGACACCAATAGATTTCAATAACACAAACATAACATGTAACCTAACCCTTGATGATAATAACAGCATCGCAAGCATTACTAATCTAAGCGGTTATGATTTCATAACAACAATCTATGCACTCCAATGGGGTACGCACTTCTGGAATGTTACCTGCTGGGATGACCTAGGAAATAATAATACTAGTGAAACCAGGAACTTCACAATAACCAGACCAGACCTAACAACCAGCACAGGCAACATCACCTTCAATAATACTAATCCTGACGAGAATGACAGCGTACTAATCAACACAACCATCTATAATCTTGGAGGAGCAAATAGTAATAATACTCTGGTACAATTCTGGGATGGAAAGCCCGGTGCAGGAGGAGTATGGATCGCTAATATAACCATAGACATCCCGGGTAATAGTTTTAGATGGGTGAATACGACTTGGAACATAAGTCTAGGATTCCACACAATATGGGTTACTATAGATCCAGATAACATTATTGAGGAGTTGAATGATAGTAACAATAATGCTACAAAGAATATCAGCGTGCTAAGAGTTTTCTTTAACTCACCATCCAATGGAAGCCAGACCAATGACACAACCCCCGAGATTAACTTCACAATGCAAGACTTCGCAGGAGGAATACTTAATTACACCATATACGTTGATGGAAGCCAAAATGGCCA
>DRSY01000103.1 GCA_011372335.1 Candidatus Woesearchaeota archaeon
GTGTTGGGTTCCTTCTTCTTACTGAAGCAGATGTATCCATAAGTGGAGTCTTCGAGTAGTTCTCTGTACACGCAGAGTGTTCCTTTCTTTTTTTGCTGTTGATGAATCTTTCCAACCCTGTAGTTCATGGTTTGAAGTAATAGTCTGAGTGTTCTTAACAAGTCAAGACTCGCAGAGACGTATCTATGACTCCTGCCTGTTACGTAGCCGTCGGAGAGCATTAATCCTTTGATAAACGCTTCTTTTTCTTCTTCTGGGAGTGTGAAGACCCAGTCAGGGATTATCTTGTTCCTTGCTCCGTTTCCGAATCCGAGTGAGTTAATGAACCTGGCGAGGTTCACAGAGTAGATGTATACGTAGTTGGGATCCTTGTCTTTGAGCTCCTTTCTGAATACTTTCTTGTAGAGTTGTTTCAGTCTCTTCCTGGCTTTTGTGTTCCTTGGTATGGCAAAACCGGTTTCTCCTTTGTGCAGTCTGACCCAGCCGTCGCCTACGTAGAGTCCTAGGAATTCCATGAGCTCAGCAGAACTCTTGGTTGGAAGATTAACCTCGTTAATCCGGTTCACTTTGTAGTCTCCTTTCCTTGAGAGCTTTATCCGTGGGAATGCGTAGCTCTTCTTGTTTCTTAGTTTTTTCAACACAATAACTTCGTCTCCTGGTCTTATCTCTGCAAGTGTCTTCCAGACGAGCTTGTTCTCGTGTTTCTTCCTGCTCCTCTTAACAACCAGGAATGGGTGATTAGAAGTTGCTCTTATGCTGTGGTGCAGGGTGCTTAGCTCGTACACCTTCTTAATACCGTTATCAAAGACTCCTGTGCATCTCTTTAGGACCAGGCTCTTGTTTTCCAGGTTGAACGCGTACACCTTGTCCCCTGGTTTTATATCTGTGATTCTTCTAAGCCCTTTCTCTGTCATGATGAAGGTGTCCAGGCTTAGGCAGTTCATGTAGCCCTCATTATCAACGCATACATATACAAAGTCATGCCCTCTTTCAAGAGCGCCTGAGAGTGACTGAAGACCGATATCATAGGTTCCTCCGTCACCGCCGAAGGCAAGGAACTTGATCTCCTTCTGAATTTTCCCTTTTTTCTTCAAGACATTATAAGCTGCTTCTACTCCGCTAATAGTAGCAGCTGCGTTCTCAAAAGCGTTATGTATCCATGGCACGTTCCAAGCAGTGTAGGGGTAGATGGTTGTGCTTACTTCTAAGCAGCCAGTCGCAGTGGCTACTACTATGGGGTGCTTGGTTCCTCTCATAACAGCTCTTGCTATGATGCTGAGAGCGCATCCAGGGCATAGCCTGTGGCCTGGTGCGAGTCTCTCCTTGGTCAGTGCTAGTTCTCTTATATTTGGCATTTTTGTTTTCTCCCTCGCGAACAGTGTGAGCGAGCAATTAATTATTTAGTTTTTTCTCTTCTTATCCTTGTTTCTTCCCACTTATTTTCTTTTCTGGTCATTAAATCTTTTTTGTTCAATAATCAGGTTCTGGGGGCTTGCTCTTGTTTTATTCCCGCACCCCTAAGTACCTCACTCTCTTTCCTATATTACCGTTCTTTACTTCTTCTAACTCCTTGAACACTCTTCTTACTTGTTCCAGGTCTAGTTCTCTGCCTCCGAGGCCGTAGACATAATTAATAATGTTGGGTTTTTCTTTTTCTTCATGAAAACTACTTCTTATCTCTGTGAAGAGCGGACCTCCGAAGCCTCCGAAGCTAGCACTCCTGTCAAGCACAGCAACAGCTCTTACTCTGCTAAGCTTCTCGACGATCATGTTATTAAGCCATGGCCTGAAGACGCGGACTTTTAACAAGCCAACCTTTTCTCCTCTTCCTCTGAGCTCATCCACGACCACTCTTACTGTTCCTGCGCTGCTATTAGCGCACACAACCACTTTCTCAGCGTCATCAAGCTTGTAACCTTCAAAGAAGTCGTAATGCTTGCCTGTTATCCTTCCGAACTCATCAAAGACCTCTCTGATGACTCGCTTGGCGTTCTCCATTGCTAGGACTTGCTGCCTCTTATGCTCGAAGTAGTAGTCGAACAAGTCAAGAGGGCCGTACGTTACAGGGTTATCAACGTCTAGCAGGGGGTGCTGGGCGTTGTACTCTCCTATGAAGCTCTTAACAGTCTCATCATCTAGTATCTCAGCTGTTTCAACGCAGTGACTCGTGATGAACCCGTCTTGGCATACCATTACTGGGAGCAACACGTCAGGGTGCTCTGCTATCCTCACACCCATGATTGTGTTCTCATAGGCTTCTTCTCCGTTCTCTGAGTAGAGCTGGATCCATCCAGAGTCACGGCAGCCCATACTATCCGCGTGGTCGCAGTGAATATTAATAGGCGCGCTCAGAGCGCGGTTAACCACGTTCATGACTATTGGGAGCCTTGTACTAGCAGCGATGTATACTACCTCCCACATGAGTGCTAGGCCGTTAGCACTCGTAGCAGTCATTGCTCTTGCACCAGCAGCACTCGCGCCCACGCATGCACTCATAGCGCTGTGCTCAGACTCAACTGTTACTAGGTCTGTGTTAACAGCTCCGTCAGCTACGAACTGGGAGAAGGCATGCATGATATTGGTCTGAGGAGTGATTGGGTAAGCAGCTACGACGTCAGGATTAATCTGACGCATAGCTTCAGCTGTGCATTGTGCGCCTGTTAATGCTCTTCTTGTTTTAGCCATCTTAATCTTAATTAAATAAGGGTTGTCCCTCCACTTTTTTCTTTTTAATATAATCAACCACAGCCCACCATACGAAAATATAAATAGCAAGACTTATAATTGAAGGTGGCGCAATTAATTCTGTTCCAGTACTGCCTATTTTAGCGAAAAAGATTATGTACATTATTATTATAATTCCTGTTAGTGATCCAAAACTAATATGCGCCCAGAACTTGGCTTTTTTCTTTAAGGTAAAGAAATTTATTAACAAAAGAATCCAAGGTACTTCTATGATTAACATCATGATTCCAATAATAAGCATGATTGTTGTTCCAAAACTAATCAGGTTTATGCTGCTTAATAAATTATTCAGGATTCCTATCAATACCAACACACAAAAAACCCATACAACACCCGGTCTTTTCATTTTTTATCCCTCCTAATCCTCAAACTCCTTTTCCTCTTTCATCTCAATAGCCTTAAAAGGGCACTCCTCAGCGCATATACCGCAGCCCTTGCAGTAGTCAAGGTCGAATCCTCCGAAGTTGCCAAGACCAGGGTTATCACTCACGCCTTTTCTGCCCTTATTAGGATCATCTACTCCTCCAACCCTTATGGCACTGTCCGGGCAGAGCATCCAGCAAATCATGCAGTTAGTGCACTTCTCAGGATTATGCACTGGTCTGAAAGTCCTCCAATCACCTGTCTTGTACTTCTTACTACTACCAGCTTCTAGTATCTTCCCACCTATAGGTATCTCCTTCCATGTCTTCAGGCTCTGCCTGTGCTCCTCGTTGTGCAGGTGGTGGCCGTCTCCTTCCTTCATAAGCCTACCTCGTTATAAGCCCTTTCAAAGGCATTAACATTCTTCATAGCAAGGTCTTCGCCTAGATGATAAGCGAAGTGTTTTAAGATATGCTTCTTTAACCCCTCGTAATCAACAACACCCGTGGCTTTTTCCAAGGCTCCGAGCATAGCAGTATTAGTAACTGCTCTTCCAAGCTCTTCAAGTGCAATCTTAACAGCGTCAATAACAATAATCCTGCCATTAAAACCAGTGATACTTTTAACATTATCAACGCCTTGATTAGTATTAACAATTAAGAGACCTCTTTCTTCACTAAGACCTTGTGTTACTGGGATGCTCTTAAGCAGTGTCTGGTCAATAACAACAACAACGTCCGGATTAGTAACACCAGAATGAAGATAAATCGGTTTATCACTAATACGAGTAAAAGCCTTCACAGGAGCTCCTTGCCTCTCAGCACCGTACTCAGGAAAGCTCTGCACATACTTACCCTGCTCAATAGCAGCTTCTGCTAGGAGAGCAGCAGCAGTCTTTGCACCTTGACCGCCTCTCCCATGAAACCTTGTTTCAAAGACGTCCCTATGCATAAAAAACCTCACTCAACCCTTTTTTTTAATAATAGAATGCATAGAAGAGGATTGTTTATATGTTTTTAGGAAGAATGTTCTGGCTTTTTTTCTACTGCGCTGTTTTTCTAACAAAAGGTTTATATATCCTGGTCAAGTGTTCTTAATCTTTGTGAAGGATTAAGCATGCACGTAGCACTCAAAAAAAAAGAGGTGGTTTTGGTTTGGACAAAGAGAACGCTTTTATTCTATGGTTTGACCAGATAGGGATTGAGGACACCCCCTTAGTAGGCGGTAAGAATGCTAGTCTTGGAGAGATGTACACCCAGCTTACTCCTAAAGGAGTTAATATTCCTAATGGGTTTGCTATAACAGCCAAGGCGTACTTCTACTTATTAGAGAAAGCAGGTATTAAGGACGAGATTAGGAGATTATTAGACGACTTGGACACAAGGAACATATTGGACTTGCAGGAGAGAGGGCATAAGATTAGGGAGCTCATAAGAAAAGCCAGGATACCTGAGGATTTAGAAAAAGAAATAGCAGAGGCTTATAGGAACCTGTGCAGAGCATATGACTCTGAGGGGAAGGATGTGGATGTGGCTGTGAGGAGCAGTGCAACTGCAGAAGACCTCCCTGATGCTAGTTTTGCAGGACAACAAGAGACTTACCTTAATATTAGAGGGGAACACCAGTTATTAGAGGCGTGTAAGAAGTGCTTTGCAAGCCTTTTCACTAATAGAGCGATTAGTTACAGGGAGGATAAAGGATTCGACCATTTCAAGATAGGTCTGAGCATTGGTGTTCAGAAAATGGTACGTTCTGATAAGGCTTGCTCAGGTGTTATGTTCAGTATTGACACAGAGTCCGGCTTCAAGGATGTTGTGCTTATTAACGGCTCTTATGGCTTAGGCGAGAACATTGTGCAAGGCGTTGTTAATCCTGATGAGTTCATAGTGTTCAAGCCAACCCTAAAACAGGGCTACAGACCAATAATCGGTAAGAAGCTAGGTTCTAAAGAGATAAAAATGGTGTATGATACTCATGGGAATAAGAACACTAAGAACGTGCCTGTTCAGTCAGGGGACCGTAAGAGATTCGTTCTTAGTGATGACGAAATCCTCACCCTTGCCAGATGGGCTTGTATAGTGGAAGATCATTATTCTCAGAAAGCAGGGCATCATAAGCCCATGGACCTTGAATGGGCAAAGGATGGTATCACGAACCAGTTATTCATAGTGCAAGCAAGACCCGAGACAGTACATGCTCTTAAGGATAGAACAAAACTAGTACAATACGTGCTTAAAGAGAAAGGCGATGTGCTGCTAAGAGGAGAAGCTGTTGGTGACAAGATAGGTAGTGGTAAAGTAAGAGTCATAGAAGAAGTTCATAACATACACCAGTTCAGAGAAGGAGAAGTCCTTGTGACTGACATGACAGACCCTGATTGGGAGCCAATAATGAAAATAGCAAGCGCTATAATAACTAATCGGGGGGGCAGAACCTGTCACGCAGCTATTGTTTCAAGAGAACTCGGCATACCTTGTATTGTAGGGACAGAGCACGCTACAGAAATCCTCAATGATGCCCAGGAAGTAACTGTTGATTGCAGCCAAGGAGCGCAAGGCATAGTATACCAAGGCTTATTAAAGTACGAGAAAGCAGAGCACGACCTTGGCTTAATCCCTAAGACTAAGACTAAGATAATGATGAACGTAGCTAACCCGGACCAAGCATTCGAAGAGAGCTTCATACCTAATGAAGGCGTTGGGTTGGCTAGAGAAGAGTTCATTATCAATTCTGAAATCAAGATTCATCCATTAGCCTTGCTAAAGTTTGATGAGATTGAGGATAAGAAACTAAGATTAAAGATTAACTCCTTAACCCAAGGGTACACTAACAAGGAAGAGTTCTTTATTGACAAACTTGCAAGAGGCATAGGAAGAATAGCAGCAGCTTTTTATCCGAAGCCAGTGATTGTGAGGACCAGTGATTTTAAGAGTAATGAGTACGCTAATCTTATAGGAGGACACTTATTCGAGCCTAAAGAAGACAATCCTATGCTTGGATGGAGAGGAGCATCAAGGTATTACAGCGAGGAGTACAGAGAAGCATTTGTGCTTGAGTGCAAGGCACTGCTTAAAGCAAGAAACGAGTTCGGATTAACAAATATCAAAATAATGATACCCTTCTGCAGGACCATTGACGAGGCAAAGAAGGTTATAGAGGTGATGAAGGAAAACGGCCTTGTACAAGGAGAACAAGGCTTAGAGATTTATGGGATGTGCGAGATACCCAGCAACGTGCTCCTCGCAGAGGAATTTCTTGACATCTTTGACGGTTTCTCAATAGGAAGCAATGACCTGACACAACTAACTCTTGGTTTAGATAGGGATTCAGAACTAGTAAGCGAGATTTATGACGAACGGAACAATGCTGTTAAGAAGCTAATCAGAGAGGTAATAAGTGTTGCGAATAAGAAAGGGAAATACATTGGTATATGTGGTCAAGCCCCCTCTGACTTTGAGGATTTCGCAGAGTTCCTTGTCGAAGCAGGCATACACAGTATAAGCCTGAACCCTGATACTGTTATAAAAACCACCCTTAAAATCGCTGAGAAAGAGAAACAGATGGGTATAAACAATTAAAAAAAAATTATTTTTTTAAACAACTTATTTCTTTTCAGTACTTCTTCTACAGAATCAATCCTTGTTAGATGATAACAGTATTTTTTCAAGAGATTTCTTCCCTTCCTCTGTTAATTCAAGACCTCTCTCTTGTTTTCCATTCCTAACACCCAGCAACCTCGCTGCTTGGTTTATCCCCTCCCATGGAATGAAAACACCGAGAGGCTTACCTTTTCTTCTAAGATATAATCTTAGAGGGTTCTCAACAAAGCATAAATAAGCACCCCAGGCTAGGATCATGGTTCCTCCTGTTGCTATTACAGGGATGCTTAGAAGTCCTAGGCCTGCAGCGATTTTCAGAGCGGCCAGCGGGTAACTGAACCCAACAGAGTACTTCACATAATCACTGGGTTTCTCATCCAAGCCAAGCATTTCATTCCTATACCTAGCAATCTCCTCCTGCATAGAACCAGGAAACATCCCTATCGCTGCTTGTCTGAACCTGTAAGGAATGTTAGCTAAGAAAGCATCAACCTTGTTTTTAACAGAGTAAACCGAGTTAAAATCAGTTTCTTTTCTAGGCGGGCGGGGTTGTA
>DRSY01000052.1 GCA_011372335.1 Candidatus Woesearchaeota archaeon
CTAGCACATAAGCTCGGACAAGGCCTGTAAACGCATCTGCCATTACCTGATAATCCTAAGCCGTGGTTTGTAAGCTTCAGAGCAAAAAACAAGTTTCTTATGCCCAACATGATTAAAGTGATGTGCTTCTTCCATTTCTTACCCGGATTGAGTCACAGGTAAGTCTCTTTTCTTTCTTAAGAAATGAAAACAAGGCTCATTTTAATCAATCCTATAATCATCTTATCCTGTCTTCTTTCTTTTTTCTACTTAGGGGGATTAAATGGTTAAAGCAAATAGTTAAAGCTTCTTAAGAGCTTCCTCGGCAGCCATTACTATTGGCTCAGCAAAAGGAAGAGGTGTTAGTTCTGGATGAGCACAGTAATCCAGGCTTGCTACCTGTTCAATAGTAAGTCTATTTTTTATTGCCAATGATAGCAGGTTCACTCTTTGGCTTATTCCTTCCTCTCCTCCGAAGAGTTGAGCGCCTAAGAGTCTCTTGCTCTTCTTATCAAATATTAGCTTTATATCTATTTCCTTCGCACCTGGGTGACAGGGATATCTTGTGTGAGAACTTGCTTCTCCAGTGATTACTTCAAAACCCTCTTTTTCACAAACTTCTCTAGTTAAACCAACCCTTCCAATTGCTTTATTGAACATAACTGAGACTGCAGGGTTAACAACCCCATCGTACTCAGCACTTCCTCCAGCAGCATTAATCCCTGCTACTCTTCCTTGGAACACAGCGGTTGTAGCTAACTGTGACGGGACTGGTTTATTAGTTATAAATTCTATTGCCTGAGCACAATCCCCACAAGCATATACTCCTTCCAAGCTAGTCTCTTGTTTCTTATTAGTTTCTATACCAAATTTTCCTATTCTTATCCCGGCTTCTCTTGCTAATTCCACATCTGACCTTACCCCCATAGCGAGTATTACAAGCTCTGATTTTACTTCTTCACCTGATTCTAGGATTAAAGATTCTACTTTCTCATCACCTTTTATCTCCTTAAGTTTTTTACCTGTCATAACCTTAACTCCGGATTTCTTTAACAGTTCTTCTGCTTTCTTACTATAATCCTCATCATATGCCCTGCTAAGCGGGTGATGGAGTAATTCTATTAGAGTAATGTTTTTATTCTTCTCTTTTAACACAGAGGCAAGCTCAACTCCTATGGCTCCTCCTCCAACAACACTAATATTTTCTGATTCCTTTAAAGCACTACCTATATTCTCTACATCTTGGGGGCTTCTCAGTGTGAAAACATTCCTTAGGTTACTACCAGGAATCGGGGGTACGAAAGGACTAGCACCCGTGGCTAAGACTAGTTTCTTGTAGTTATACATGTTCCCCTTCTTTGTTTTAACCTCTTTCTTATCAGGGGATACTTGTGTTACTTCATCTATAACTAGGTCAATCCCGCTTCCTGTTATCATCTCATCTGAAGCAACAATTTCTTTCAACGCGGAATAACCACCAATAACGTAGGGCTCAGAGCATCTTATAGGGATGCCTTCGTCCTTTTTAATTAAGCATATTTTTAATTCAGGGTTTGCTTGCTTTGCTGCCTTACCAGCCAGAATCCCTGCTGGTCCTCCTCCGATAATGATTATGTCATACTCCATTTTTTATTTCACCTCCTTCACATAAGAGGTTGTTCTCCAAATATTTTTTTGGTTTCCCCTCTCTTTTCTCTTCTTCTTAACTCTTCTTTGTACTCTGAATTATCCTATCAACAATTCTATTGAATGACTCGCTAACATCCCATGTATTATTAATTATAAAAGGTTTTCCCTTATCTCCGAATTGTGTTATTCTCTTGTCCAACTCCAAGCTTCCAAGAAAATTAATGTGCTCCTTATGAGCCAGGATTTTAACACCGCCTCTTCCAAATAAATCTCCTGCCATATTCTCAATCATCCCTATTATCGGAACATTCATTTCTCTTGAAAAATTAATTGACTTAATAACATCAAGCAGAGCAACTTGTTGTGGCGTGGATACAATAATAGAGCCTGTTATGTTATTTAATAGTTGTGAAATACTTATGGACTCATCTCCTGTCCCAGGGGGCAAATCTACCACTTGATAATCAAGTTCCCCCCAAGCAACATCTTCAACAAACTGTTTTATTAACTTATGTTTTAGTGGTCCCCGCCATATAACTGCTTTCTCTTTGCCTGCAAGAAAAGCCATTGACACCACTTTAAGGACTCCGCTTATATTGTTATCTTTTATATTTATTGGAACTATCTTATTATTCCTAACAAACAGTTTTTCATCTTTTAGACCAAGCATTTTAGGCGCGTTCGGCCCGTGTATATCTGCATCTAATAATCCTGTTCTAAACCCCTTTCTGGATAAGGCGTAAGCCAGGTTCACAGCTATTGTTGTTTTTCCCACGCCTCCCTTCGCACTCATCACGAGGAGTTTGTGTTTGATTTTATCAGTGTTGTTAATATTAATTTTATTTATGATATTAGTATTGGTTTTTTTATTCATTTTCAAACAGCAAGCTTCTTTCGCTGATAATCCTTTTTATTTTGTTTTTATAAACATAGCGTTATTATTAGATTTTTTCACATTAACTTGGTCTCCTCTACTTAGTTTAATAAATTTTTCATCATTATCCTTTATTAGAAGGGCGTCACCTTTATTGATTCTTACTTTGATTCTGATTCCCTCTGGTAAAACTTTGCTACTAATATCTCTTAAGTGAAGATTATTAAAAGCTAAGCCAACGCCTTTTTTAAAAGGTTTACCTCCTGTAGAATTATAATAACCCGTAGATCCGAAGGGGGTAGCAATAATTATGCCATCCCCGCAGAGTTCCTCAAAAGCCTTATTTCCTGCTTCCAAAGAAAACCTTATTGCTTTTGTAAGTAACTTGTTCCTTACCTGAATCTCGTTTAGTGCTTCTAAAATTCTACATTTATACTTTGCCTTTAGTTTCATCTCTTCAACCAAAGAGTACTCTTGTTTTCTTATTTTTTCTAATTTATTTTCAAGCTCTTCAGGATCATATTCATATTCTCTAAGCTTTCTAGAGTTTGTTTTTATTACTAGTTTAGGAACATTAGGGTATTTATTCTCAGCGTATAGTATTGTTCCATCACCACCATAAGAAATAACTAAGTCTGGTTCTCTCTTTACAAGTTTAAAACCTTTTTTATGTAAGATTTTAATTATTTTTTCTTTGCTATACTTAGAGCAGATTGCTACTTTCAACTTAACCTCATATTATCTTTTAGTATCGCTTTTATTGCGTTAATATAGGTATCACTCAACACGCCCTTTTTTTATTTATGTTCATCATTTTCTCTTAAAATTTAAAATGCGACCTTGGTTAAATGTATTATCGCTGCTTAATAAACTAATACTGCTTGTTCTCAAAATCAAAACCGTTTTTTATATTTCTGTTTTAATGTCTTTTTGGTGTTAATTTTGCTGATCCTCCTCCTGGACTACCTAACGCTTGTTCTATACGTCTTTTCACTTACCTCATACCAAAATTTATTAATTATTTAGTATGCTTTTCAACTTCTTAAAATCTTCTTTAAGCACACGCAGCATCTCGTTATGGTAACAAGCAACAGCAGGATGATACAACGGAATAATTTTTATGTTGCCAAAGAAGGTTTTAACTTCATATACTCTGCCGTGTAATTCGCTAATCCTAGTAAATTCCAGATTAAACTTATTAAATACTTCTTTTGAAGCAAATTTTCCTAGGGTTATTATGATTCTAGGCTTGATTATATCAATCTGCTTATATAAGTATCCAATGCAGGAATAAACCTCCTGCCTGTTAGGATTATGATTCCTTGGAGGATGGCACTTTAAAACGTTTGTTATATAAATATCTTTTCTCTCTAAGTTTACTAAATCCAATAATTCGTCTAAAATCTTACCTGCTTCTCCAACAAACGCCTTGCCTTGCAAGTCCTCATAATAACCAGGGGATTCTCCAACAATCATGATTTCTGCATTAATTGAACCATCTCCTACTAAGGGCTTATTCCTTGTCTTCCATAAATCACACTTCTTACAATTATTAATCTCAATGTTCAGGGCTTCTATTAATCGCTTCTTAAATTCTTCTTCTTGTTCTTCCATTTCTGACTCGCTTTTGTACTAGTCCCTGCTTATGCTTAGTGCTCAAACAAAAATTTGAGTAGGAACATAAAAAATATGCCTATCAGAAAAAAAGTGAATGATGATAATGATTTCTTAAGCTTAGGCTCTTTGTGAAGTTCTGGAATAAGGTCAGAAGCTGCTATGTAGATAAAACCTCCGGCTGCAAAGGGCAGTATAAAAGGAACCGCTCCTTTGATACGAGTTGAGAACAAATAGCCAAGCACACCCCCGATAACACAGGTTAGTTGGGATAAGAAGTTATAAACCAACGCTTTTACCTTGCTAAAACCACCATATACAAGAACACCGAAATCTCCGAGCTCCTGAGGTATTTCATGCCCTATGATTAGTAAGGTTGTTATTATGCCGAAAGGAACACTTACACTAAAGCTTACACCAATGATTACGCCGTCAATAAAGTTATGAATCCCATCACCGAATAGGATAAGGTAAGAAACAGGATGCACCTCGCATGCTCCTCCGTGGCGGTGGCAGTGGTGCCAGTGAAGGAACCTCTCAATAATAAAGAAAAGTACGAATCCTATCATCATGTAAGCAAACACGTTCGAAACAGGGAGGTGCTCCAAAGACTCTGCTAGTAAGTGGAAAAAGGCTCCGCTGAGCAGTGCTCCTGCGGAGAAGGCAACAAGTATCATTAATATTCGTCTAAATAAATCTTCCTTAACCCATAATGAGAACACCCCTACAAAAGCCACGAATCCATTAATCAGAGTTGCTATGATTACCCATAGTAAAGTATTCATTCATCACACCTCGTCTTCACCAACTCTTATTCGCTTACTACTTATCTACCTACTCGCTTATCTTCTGAGTTCTGTTAATCCTAATTTTAATCTTAACTTATTTAAATTCTTTAATGATTTCAACCTGAACAAATGCGACTTACACTTACAATCCGAGCATCCAAAGCCCTTTATGAGCTCTTCAAATCTTGAGAGCAGCCACGCTATTCTGCACTCCTCAAGCTTCCCTGCTTTTTTATAAAATGCTTTTTCTATCCTTACAAAAGGATTACTGAGCAAATAGTCTATATGCCACCAAAGCCTCTTATTCTTTGTGAAATGCCGTGCAATCCTCTTCTCAACACCGTTCTGAGCTGAGCCAACATACACATACCTTCCTCTTCTAAACATTATATTACCTAACGCTCCTATTCTTTGTTGGATGTCTCTTTCAACACGCAGTACTAAGCAGTAAACCCCTTTTATTTTAAAATCACCTTTTTTTAAAGATCTACGTCATTTTATTAGTAAGTATTACGTTGTTCCACTCTTGTTTCTGCTCTTATGCCCTTGTCATTGCTGCCCCGCACTTAGGGCACTTAAGCTCATAACAAGGTACTCCTCGTGTATGAGTTTGCTTGTAACCACATTTAGGACAGATGCACTCACCACTAGGACCAAGGCCAAAGCCTCCCATTCTACCCCTAGGGCCTACTCCTAGTCCTCTACCGCCTCCTCTACCGGCTCCTCTGCCAAGACCTCTTCCTGCTCCTACCATTTTATACGTACCTCCTTGTATGCGTATAGCTTTGCCATTAACAATAGCATCAGATATTTTTTTTCTTGCGGATAATAATAATCTGTGAAAAGTAGGCTGAGACACATTCATCTTCTTAGCTGCTTGTTCCTGGCCAAGGCCTTGTAAGTCTTTTAGTCTTATAGCTTCGTACTCATCTACTGTTAGCACAGAGTCCTCTAACTCGGAAATTCTTACTCCTGCTGGCTTGAAATAAGTGAAGCCTGGTTCACACAGCACTCGCCTACATCTTCTTGGTCTTGGCATCTTTTATGTTAATCGTGTGTTTTTATTTTAGGATTTGTTTTTCTAAGTTTTTTAAGATGTCTGAAAAATACTTGTTGTACTCTTCATTATAAACATTAACGGGTTTCATATTAATAGTTGATTGTATGACCTCCTTGCTGTAAGGAATCTTTTTAAGGATGGGTATTTTGTTTTTCTTTGCAAATAGTTCTATTTTTTTACAAAAAGTTTTTGAAATATCATGCTTGTTTATTACAATACCGTAAGGTATTCTAAAGTGTTCTAGGACACGCAACACTCTTTTTAAATCATTTAATGCGGATGGTGAAGGTTCTGTAACTGCAATTGCGTAATCAGAGCCTGTTATTGAGGCTATTACAGGGCATCCAATACCGGCTGCTGAGTCTATTATTGTTGTATCTGTCTTTATTTTTGATTCTGATTCTTCTGCGATTATTCTTGTCTGACTAACAATTTC
This sequence comes from Candidatus Woesearchaeota archaeon, assembly GCA_011372335.1. GTDB lineage: Archaea > Nanobdellota > Nanobdellia > Woesearchaeales > SM23-78 > SM23-78. The sequence continues at coordinate 6,381 of DRSY01000052.1, forward strand.
ACCAGAGGCGGATTCTCCTATTCTTAATTCTCCAGATATTAATTCTATTCCAAAATTATTCCCTCTATAAACAGAACCAATCTTTTTCTTTCCTTCTCTTATAGCACCTGTGGGGCATACAACCAAACAAGCCTTGCAACCATTACAGGTGTCTGGTATAAAAGCAGGATACTTATCCTTAACAAATATTATTGAGTGCTGCTTACACACCTCTGCGCACTTACCGCACTTAATACATTTATCATAGTTGAAATCAGGAATGAACTGGAATACGTCGCTTATTTTCTTTCTTCTTATAGATAGGATTAGGTGATCGTTCGGGCAGTCAACATCAGTATCAACTAATAGAACCTTTTTTCTCTGTGAAAGTTCATATGCAAGGCCGACTGTTATGGTTGACTTGCCTGTTCCTCCTTTTCCTCCTGTTACTACGATTTTCATTTTTTTATTTATCTTTGAATCTTAAATATTCTTGTTTCAAAAAGGGTCCTTAAAA
>DRSY01000013.1 GCA_011372335.1 Candidatus Woesearchaeota archaeon
AGGATGTTGCATAGCTTAGTCTCTGCTGTTGGCACAGGTGTATAAGTAGTGCTTCCAGGATCAAGGCATCCATCATTCTCTACTTCTGTCTCATCAATACTATAATTAAACTGGCTAACTGCTGATGTTCCTCCTAGGAATTCTGATCCGTTCTTAGTTGAGCTGAAGGTTACGTTTAGCAGCCTGTTCCCTGTGTTATTCACTATTATCCCTCCGCATGTAGTGTCTGCGTTTGCTGAGCAATCATTGAATCCTCCACTATTAGCAGTGTCAGTATCTATTACTATTGCTTGTGGTTGGCCACTCCCAAAGTCAACGTTGGTATCAACAGTGCAAGAAGCATTCTGCTCTATTGTAAGATTAACCTGCCCAGCATCCGTAAGAGCTCTACCAGTCACCCTCGGAGGTGCTAACACGATTATTTGGCTTAGCTTGTTAAGGCTTAGAAATGTTCCGCCAAGGCTGATCACAATAGCTGCAACTAATAATAATGCAAGACTCTTATTAGATAACTCCATTTTTTTTCTACCTCCGCGTTGTTAAAAATATCATATCTTATTTATTAATCCTTTTTATATTTTTTCTTTTTGAAAAAACAAGCAGGTATACAACGAAACACAGGATTATTATTAACAACACAATAAGAGCTATTAACGTATTCCTAATCGTAAAGACACGGCTTAGAAAACCAGGACCCCTCCCTTCTTTTTCAGAAGGCTCCTCCACAACACTCACCACACCCTCGTACTCCTTGGTAAGATTCTCAAAGAATAACACCGTGCTTATATTATAATCATCTATGCTAAGAAGGCTGGTATCTAGATAGCCTGGGAGCACCACACTCCCCCACGCAGGTAGTTTCTTTGTAAGAGTTTCAAACGAGGTGATTTCTTCGGACTCATTATCCAGCACAGATACCTTTGCTCTCATATTAGGGATAGTCTCACTCCAAATACTCTCTACCACAACCTGGAAAGGCTTAATACCCCCAATAACCACTTCTCTTGTATAATTAACAAGCTCAACATCAAGACCTCCAAGCTTAAAATTAGTAGTTCTATTAGCTTGCTTACCATCATAATAAACTATTATACTAGCATGATAACGCCCCTTCTCATAATCACCAGAATCCCATACGCCAAACAAGTTAACCTTCTCGCCTGGCTGGACATCACTCACACTATTAGTGCTTACCTCCCCTATTAATTTATCAAACCTGTCATAAACGAATATTAAGCCTCTCACACTATTAATAACCTCGTCACCTCTGCTTATAAGGACTGCTTCAAAAGGAATCTTCTCCCCTGCTTCCTTATTAGTAGCTTTGAATGAAGAGAACTCTAAGTACTTACCAGGATAAGGCACCCTTATATATATAGGCATTCTTATATGGACACGCACATTAATCTGCGATGTTTGAGGCTCATCAAATATCTCACTAGCCGTTATATACCCCTTATGAACTCCTGGAGTGTCAAAAGAGGAAGGCATTACCACCTCGTAATTAACCTCGCAAGGCTCTACATCGCACCGAAGCTCCTTTTTATCAACAATTATTTTAAAACCATCAGCAGTGGTGTTTATCCCTAAATGCGGGGTTCTCCCTCCAGTGCCCAACCTAGCTGTGCCTTTATACACATAATTAGGTATGAAATCAATCCTTACACTACCAGGGCTTACACTCACACCGTAACTTATAAGCGTATTACCGAGAAGAACCAGTGATAAGATTATGAGCAGACTAAAGATGTTCTTCCTCATTTTTTTAATACCAAAAATCCTTTTTCTTCTTAACAAGCATATATGCTTGGCTTGCTCTTCTTTAAAAATAATCTAAGAGATTATTAAAAAAAACGGTAGCTTGGAAAAAAGTAAAAAATATAATAATTAAATGAAATGCTTAAAAATTTAAAAAATAAGGGTGTATATGTCTTCTCTTTTTAAGAGCCTGCGTCTACGCAGTTTACGTTGATGGTTGTGGTCTTGGTTCCTGGTGGTGTGTCAGGTTTTATTTCTACTTGGAAGTCCATTAGTATTGTGTTCCTGTCAGTTGTGTAGTTGAGGATGTTGCATAGCTTAGTAGCTGTTGTTGGTACATTGGTGTAGGAGCTACTCCCTGGGTCTTCGCATGCATTATTCTCTATTTCTGCGTCATCAATCTTGTACTGGAACTGGTTGTCAAGCGAGGTTCCTCCTAGGAATTCTGATCCGTCCTTAGTTGAGCTGAAGGTTACGTTTAGCAGCCTGTTCCCTGTGTTATTCACTATTATCCCTCCGCATGTAGTGTCTGCGTTTGCTGAGCAATCATTGAATCCGTAGGCTGTGTTATCACTGTCTGTGTCTATTGTTGCTGCTTGTGGTTGGCCACTCCCAAAATCAACACTGGTATCAACAGTGCAAGAAGCATTCTGCTCTACACTTACATTAACCTGTCCTGAACCAGTAAGAGCCATTCCTGTGATTCCACTAAGATCATTCAGCTTAGTAAGGCTCAGCATTGTGCCTCCAAGACTAATCACGATTGCTGCGACAAGTAGTAAAGCCAGACTCCTATTAGACATATCAGCCATTTTCACTTTACCTCCATTATTTCTTTGCTTTACCTTTTTTATACAGGTTAGGGATTTTATTAATTTTTTATTGGGTTATTCGGGTTCGAGTATTGTAAGCGTCACATGCCCTGTAGCACTATCTCTTTGCGGCGGCGGGAGTATTGTTAGGCTCACCTCGCCCTGCGTAGTCACACCCTTACCTCCAGCAGTGGTTGGTTGTGGAACCACTACCTTTGTATTGCTTACCTCGTTAAGCACAACAAAGGTTCCTAGAATGGATATTACCACTGTTAGTATGACAAGAACAACTATGGTTTTATTAGAAATATCCTCTGCCATTTTTCACCTTCACCCATCATTATTTTTTTTATTCCTGAATTTTGAAATCCTGAGTTATACTCTTCTTATCAGTCTTTATCTTTAACCTCTGATTATATGAAAATATATAAATCTTTCGCTTAACAACCCCATTCCTGGGTGAATACTGAGAAAAGGGTAAGCCACGGGGTAGCATATCAACATCCCGGAATAAGAATAAAAATTAGTGGAGTCAACTTTTAGAACCAACTTTTATATTAACTAATTCATTATTTAACTTTAATTTCATTATTTAACTCTTATTACCTTACTCTATCTTTATCCTGAACTCATCGCCCTGTTTAAGTTCAAGCTTCTTTGCTCTTACCGTACTTATCACGTCTTGTTCTAAACCTTTGAGATCCTCGTCCTTTATCTTATTAATATCAAGAGGCGCTTCAGCAACTACTCTGCTAAGCTCATCTTTAAGAGACATTTTCTGAGCAGTCTTATACTTACGTACTTCTCTGATAATACTCACAGCAAGCTCTCCTGCTTGCTCAGCAACTTCATCATTAAGCTTAGCATCATAGCTGGGCCACGTACTTATATGAATACTCTTACACCCCTCTTTGTCCTTAGCAGAATAATAAGCCTGATAAAGTTCTTCTGTGATATGAGGCATAATAGGAGCAAAGAGTTTTAGGATGCCAAGAAGAACACTGTACATCGTTCTCTGAGCACTCAGCTTTCCCTTATTCTTATTCTCTTTATCAGAACTATAAAGCCTGTTCTTAACAATCTCAAGGTAGTAATCACAGAAGACATGCCAGAAGAAATTATCAGTTGCTTTTTTTGGCTCGCTGAAGTTGTACTCATCAAAGCACTCCCCTGCTAATCTTACCAGCTTATTAAACCTTATAAGCAGCCACTTATCAATTACTTCTAAATCCTTGAATACGAGCTTATCACCCGCTGCCTTATCATAATCTTCTAAGTGGGAATAGCAGAACCTAGCAGCGTTCCACAGCTTAATAATAGTTTTCTTACCAGAAACCAGTTCTTTCTCTGGGAAGTTAAGGTCTTCTCCGAGCTTAGAGCTTGCCGCCATATACCTCAAAGCATCTGCTGAGTACTTCTTTATCATGACTTGAGGCTCAATTATATTACCCCTAGACTTACTCATCTTCTTCCCCTTAGGGTCAAGCATCCACCCATTTATAAAGCAGTCATGCCATGGCTTCATATTAAAATGAAGCTTGCTTTTCACCACTGTATTGAATAGCCAGAAGGATATTATATCATGCCCTTGAGGTCTCAGGTTCATAGGGTTCTTTAGGAGGTACTCGTAAACAGCTCTGTCCTTATTCTTAAACAGCTCTTTCACAATGGTAGGTGTGAGAGAGGAAGTAGCCCATGTATTAATAACATCTGTTTCAGGGATGATCTTCTTACTCTTACACTTAGGACACTGACTTACAGGAGGTTCATCCTCTAAGGGGTCTACAGGCAGATCCTCTTCCTTTGCAAGGATAACCTCATCGCAATCCTCACAGTACCATACCGGAAAAGGTATCCCAAAGTATATCTGCCTAGAAATACACCAATCCCATTTTAAACCCTTAACCCAGTTATCATACCTGTTCTTCATATGAGGCGGATACCAGTTAAGCTCCTCGCCCCACTTCAGCATCTCCTCTTTTAAATCAAGGTACTTGATGAACCACTGCTTGCTATGAACGAACTCAATAGGAGTATCGCACCGCTCATGACAATTAACTTCATGAACTATCTGCTTCTGACCCTTTAATAATCCCTTTGCGTGTAAGTCCATTACTATCTTCTTCTGAGCCTCTGAAATGCTTAGACCCTCATAACCCTTTGCAAGAGCACTCATTCTGCCATCCCTAGTAATAGCTTCTTTAACAGGAAGACCGTATTCTTTCTGCCACTCCATATCCGTCTGATCCCCGAACGTGCAACACATAACAATACCCGTTCCTTTCTCAGGATCCACTCTTTCATCCTCGAATATTGGTACCTCGAAATCAAACAAAGGGACCTTTGCTTTCTTACCTTTCAAATGCTTATACCTCTTATCATTCGGGTGATAGAAAACCGCAACACAAGCAGGTAATAACTCAGGTCTTGTAGTGGCAATAACCAGTTCTTTGCCATCCACTTCGAAAACAACATCATTAAAAAAAGCGTTTTTCTTCTTATCAACCAACTCAACTTGGGAGATGGCTGTCTCGCACTTAGGGCACCACATAGTAGCAGCTTCAGTCCTATAAGCCCTTCCCATTTTATACAGTTCTATGAATGACCACTGAGATATCCTCTGACAATGCTTGTCAATAGTTGAATAGTTTATATCATAATCACAACTAACACCCAACCTTTTCCAATCATTAATATAGTTCTGTTTTAAACCAGACTCAAGAGTCTCTAAACAAAGCTTTCTAAAAGCCTTCCTACCCATATCCCTTGCTCTTACCTTCTTCAAATTCTGTATCAGTGTCTGGGTGGGCAGACCGTTATCATCAGTACCCAGAGGCTGAAGAACATTAAAACCTTTCATCCTCTTATACCTTGCTATGAAGTCCTGCTGGCTATTACCAAACGCATGACCCATATGCATCTTCCCACTAACAGTGGGCGGAGGAGTATCAATACTATATATAGGCTTATCTGTTGTTAGCTCGAACTTATAGATCCCTTCTTCCTCCCAGTACTTCTGCCATTTGAGTTCAATCTTCTCAGCATCATAAGTCCTGTCTAACATACTGGTTATTAGGGGAAAATAAGCGTATATAAATTTTGTGTTAATCAAGAATCATGTAAGGACGTGCTATAAAAAACAGGTTTTGAATTCCTAACTGGCTTCTTCACTTCCTGTTACTAAGCAATCGCAATCTTTAATCCGCCTTTCTTAGAACTCTTTGGAATAATTCATCCACTTTCTTTAAATACTTCATAAGCAACTTGTTCTGGTACTCCAACTGGGATAACCGGTCATGTAATTCCTTTCTCAGCACCATAATATCCTTGTATTCTGCTTTCCTCTTATGAGCCCTGCGTATATGCTCCAATTCCTCCAACGCTTCCCTGATAGTACTAAACCGCTCCTCGCACTCATTCCTACTAACATGGTCTTTTGCCATCACACGCCTTCTTGTCAGCTTATGAGACTCCTTTACCTTAGAGAGCTCCTTAACCAGCTCCCGCATAAACCTGTCATTCTCAGCAAGCAATTCCTCGTGCTGCTCAAGCCTTCTCAACTTCTTTCTTAACTCCTCAAAGTCATCCTTCCTAACAAGTTTTTTTAATTCCTCTTCAAAACCAGCCATATCCGCAATCTTCTTAGCAAGAACAACCTCGTGATGCGCTAGGCTTTTCTCAAGAAGCTCTACTCTCTCCAATTCCTTCTCTAACCTGTCCACTCTCTTACTCAGAGCCGAGAACTCTTTTCTAAAGTTGTGCTCAGATTTCTTCTTAAACAAACAAGACCACCCTCTTTTTCTCTGAATATTAGAATGACTCCCTAGGTTTAAATAATTTTTCATAGCACAGAATAATTTTTTTTCAATAACTATTTTTCAATAACTATTTATATTCTAACACACCCCCTTCTTACTAAGTCTGCTTCGTTATGTTAAATCAGGGTTGGAAGAAAGAGAAGATGAAGAAGGAGAGGAGGATGAAAGGGAAAACAAAAAGGACAAAGAGGAGAAGAAGAGAGAAAGAGAAACCAATAAAGAATTCATCCAAGGCGTTATGCAAGAGCTCAACACAGACGCAACCAAAACTTGAAAACAGGGAAAACAAACAGGGATTAAT
>DRSY01000082.1 GCA_011372335.1 Candidatus Woesearchaeota archaeon
GTTATTATCATCTTTTCTTTACAACCATTTTTTTCAGCATTGTTCTCCTCATCCGCTTAAGCCTCAGCCCAGCAGCCCCTTATAGGGGGTGTTGATTTGTTAAAAAAAATATTTCTCTTGTATTCCCTTATTCCCTGTATTAATTATTTTTTCGAACCCACCTTTCTTATTCGTGCTTATTCTGTAGGAGAGGCTGTCACTTTTATAATGCTGCTCTTATTACCCGCCCCTTCATCATGAGGCACTGTTATGCTAAGTTCTATTTCTCCTTCATCATGCGAATCCTCGTATGAGAGATTGCAAAACACTATTTTTGGCAGAGTATTCATATTAGTAAAGGTTGTCTGCGAGCAACTAGTGTCATAGCTACCACTCTCATTCTCATCAGCTCTGAACTGGTAATAATTAGTGTTCATACTCACACTTGTAAAGAGAGCTGTTGCGTTAATATTTACATTAAGCAACACATTACCCTTGTTCCTCACAACAAAAGGAGTGGGGTTGTCATCTGTTGTATCATCGTTCTCATCATTTTTCATGAGGCCAAAACTAGTCTGATTAATAAGCAGCTCAAGGTCTTGGATGCTAGTAATCCTGAAACTAAAAATAGCTGAGGTATTACACGCATCGTAGATGTCACAAGCACTAACAGTCCAATTATAATCAGTATCAACACAAAGCGGAGAAGTAATAGTATAATTCGTGGTTGTTATGCCACTAACATTAAGCTTGCAAGCATCAGAGCAAGCACCACAAGTAATATTCAGTGTGTAATCCACGGCGTCATTGTCAGGGTCTGTGCTTTGACTCCAATTAAAATTAGGTCTTCTCTCAAAAACACTTGTATTACCATTCGCAGGATAGTAGAGGACCGGCTTAGTAGGGGCGCTGTTCTGTAGTTTACAACAAACCTTCTGGTTATAATAGGAGCAATCCGCAACATGCGCGTTAGAAGTGTTTGTGCCTTCACTACCAGCCATGCTAAGCAGGCATGTAGAAGAAGGACTGCAGCTCCCTGTAGGATAATCACAAGTAATGTGCTTCCAGTTACTGCTCAGACAAACAGGTATGGAATAATTAGTGTTGGTTCCTATCTCTACATGGGCATTAGTAGCATTGGACAACTTCAGAACAGTTGCATTACCCGGGCAACCACTCGTAATTGTAATACTCGCATTATCAGTAACATTACAACACAGGGAATAATCATAGGTGTTAAAACTATTGTTCTGTGCATGCGCATTATTAAAACCACCAGTGTCATTCCTAAGACCTATGAGCCGCGCTGTTCCTGCAGGGCACGTGGTGCTCTGAATAAAGTAACATGTTAAATCATTAGCTGCATGAACAAAAATAACTATTATTAGGACGAGTAAGCATAAAGGCAATCCTAGTTTTAAAAGTTTGCTCATCTAAAAAACCACCCTGTCTTACCTAACATTTATCACTCTGATTATTAAAAAGATTATTAAATAAGAGAGTATATAAAGGTTTTTATTAACTTACGCTGCGTTAAAAATTAAAAAAGTGCTTGAACTTGTAGGAGCACCAACAACAAAGAAAAAAAACAAGAATAAGTTAAAACAAGAATAAGACATTTTTCAAAGAAGTTTCCAATTTCAAAGGCTTCCAACGCAGCGCATTAAACTTATTAGTATTATGATTTAGCATTAACTTTAAATAATAATACTGGTTTCGAGAGGACTAGAAGGGTGATAACATGAGAATCTTAGGTTTAGAAATAGAGTTATTAAATCATGCCTCTGTAAAGATTAAGAACAAGAAAACCATTTACATAGACCCGTTCCAGCTTTCAAACGGGCATCAACTTGAAAAAGCAGATATAGTCTTAATAACACATCCTCATTACGACCATTGCAGCCCTAGCGATGTTGAACTTGTAAGTGATGAGAACACGCTTATAATAACTGTGCCTGACGCTCAAAGCAAGCTTAACCATCTAAAAGTGAAAGGCATAACTCTTATAGAGCCCGGAAGGACTATTAAGGTTAATGATGAGAAAATAACCGCGGTGCCTGCTTATAATGTTAATAAACAATTCCATCCGAAAGATAATGAATGGGTGGGTTTTATTGTAGAAATGGAAGGAGTAAAGGTTTATCATGCAGGAGACACTGATTTAATACCAGAAATGCGTGATATAGAAACAGATGTTGCTTTGCTGCCTGTAGGAGGCACTTATACTATGAATGCAATGGAAGCAGCCGAGGCAACCAAGACTTTTAAGAAGTGCAGGATAGCCATCCCCATGCATTACGGCTCAATTATTGGGAATGCGAGTGATGCAGAGACTTTTAAGAATAATGCTGCATGCGAGGTAAAGATACTGATATAAGTGAAGGCGCTTTAACAAAACTCAACCGTCTATGCCTCTGATAGCATTTCCTATTTTTGTTTTTAGTTAAAATAGGCATGGTGTTAAAATGCTAAGAACTCATACGTGCGGGGAATTAAGAGCAAAAGACGCTGGAAAAAAAGTTATCTTATGCGGATGGGTGGACACCCATAGAATACAAGGCAGGTTAAGCTTTATTATGCTTAGGGACAGGTACGGCATCGTCCAAGTCTTTGTTAATTCTGAACTAACAAAAGAGTTAGGAGAAATAAGAAGGGAGAGCGTTATTAGAGTAAGAGGAGAGGTAAAGAAAAGACCGGCCAACCAGGTAAAAAAAGAGTTATTAACAGGAGAGATAGAGGTCAGTGCGGATGAGATAAATATCCTGAGCAGAGCAGCTCCCCTTCCCCTTGAACTTGATGAGAGTGTTGAATCAACAGAAGAAACTCGGCTTAAGTATAGATTTCTGGATTTAAGAAAAAAAAGACTGCAAAGAAATCTTATCCTGAGACACAAAGTGTGTAAAGCAATCCGGGATTTCATGGATAAGGAAGGGTTTCTTGAATTAGAAACCCCTATTCTCAGCAAGTCAACACCAGAAGGAGCCCGGGACTACCTTGTTCCCAGCCGGATTTATAAAGGCAAATTCTATGCGCTACCTCAGAGCCCGCAACTATTCAAACAGTTACTCATGGTAGCAGGGTATGACAAATATTTTCAGATGGCTAGGTGTTTTAGGGATGAAGACTTAAGAGCGGATAGGCAACCGGAGTTCACACAGTTAGATATAGAGATGAGTTTTGTAGAAGAAGAAGATGTTTATGATATTAATGAGAGGCTTTTAAGGTATGTGTGGAAGCAGGTTCTTGGCGTTGACCTCAAGATTCCTTTCAAAAGAATAAGTTATGAGAATGCAATGAAGAAGTATAAGACTGACAAACCAGACTTAAGAAAGGATAAGAAAAGCAGGGATGAGTGGGAGTTCGTATGGATAACTGATTTTCCCTTGTTGGAATGGAACGAAGAGGAGAAGAGGTACTATGCAATGCACCACCCATTCACCAGCCCTAAACCAGAAGATATTCCATTAATGGATAAGCAACCTGCAAGAGTAAGGGCAAGAGCATACGACTTGGTGCTTAATGGCTTTGAAATAGCAGGGGGTTCTATCAGAATACATGACTCGGAGTTACAAAAAAAGATGTTTAGAGTGCTAGGCATCTCTGAAAAAGAAGCAGAATCAAAGTTTAAATTCTTGCTTGAAGCTTTTAAGTACGGTGTTCCGCCTCACGGCGGCATAGCTTTTGGTCTTGACAGAATGGTAATGCTCATGGCAGGAGAGAATAGCATAAGAGAAGTTATTGCTTTTCCAAAGAACAAAGATGCCAAGGACTTAATGTTAGAGGCTCCTAGTGATGTGCATCATATGCAGATGAAAGAATTAGGATTAAGGATAAAACCAAAATAAATTAGAAAAGTTTGAAATGAACCTCCTCGTCTTAAGGCCAAGTATCATTGAATTAATGCTAATAAAGCAAGAAAAATGAGTGTTTTTAACAGAGTAAAAGTTTTCTTAGATAAGAACAAGATTTCTTATGAGTACAAAGAACACCGGGCTGTGAGGACGAGTGAAGAAGCAGCTCTTGCGCGTGGCGAGGATATACGAATCGGTGCTAAGGCGTTATTATTAAAAGCAGATGATAAGTTTGTCTTAGTAGTGCTTAGTGCTGCTAAGAAAATCAATTCTAAGGTATTAAAAAGAATCCTTAGTGTTAAGAAGCTAAGATTCGCGACTTTTGATGAAGTCAAGGAGAAGACTGGTTGTGACCCAGGAGGCGTTCCTCCTTTTGCAAACATCCTTGGCATTGACTTATTAGTTGATAAGAGCGTGGTGGAGAACGAGTACATGGCTTTTAATGCAGGGGAGCGAACTAAGTCCTTAAAGATTAAAACACAGGATTACTTGAAATTGTTAAAGCCAAGAATAGAGGCTTTTTCTGTTTGATAAAAACGAGCTTAAGTTAGAGAGCAATAGTTGACTTTAATTGATAAAAGTAAATTTTATAAATCAAAAGATGCTTACCTTATGTGTTATGAGAACCCCATTAAAGACTAACAAGTTATTTTTCTTTAATATTATTAATAGATAAGAATACGCTTATGCTCAATTTGAGAGATGATATTGGATTATTAAAAAAATTTTGTCTTCTTGTTTGGTATTTTCAGAAAAATATTAATAAAATTAATTAGAAATTAGATAAGAACAATGAGAAGGTGGTAATTATGAAGTTCATGTCAATTAAGGAAGCAATGAGTAAGGGTTCGGGTAAAGTAGCTCTTAGGGGCTGGGTTTATAGGGAGCGCGGGAGTAATAAGTTTAAGTTTATAATTCTAAGAGACGCAGAGTCTATTATCCAGTGCGTTATCAAAAAAGAGAAGTTCAGCGAGGAAAAATTCAGAGAAGCTGATAAGATACAAGTAGAATGCTCTGTAGAAGTACACGGCACTATAAAGACAGATAAGCGGGCGCCGAGTGGCTATGAAGTAGACGTTGATGATTTCAAAGTTATTGGTTGGAGTGATAACTTCCCCTTACACGCAGGGCAGAGCAGAGAGTTCCTTGATAATAACAGGCATTTGTGGCTTAGAAGCAGGAAGATGAATGCTATTCTAAGGATCAGGAGTACTTATGTAAGTGCAAGAGAAGAGTTTTTCAGAAAAAAAGGGTTTTACAGGTTTGACCCTCCAATACTCCAACCCACCCAGTGTGAGGGAGGCAGCACCTTGTTTGAGGTGAAGTATTACAACAACAAGACATACCTTACTCAGAGCTGGCAGTTATACGCAGAAGCAGCAGTGCAGAGCCTTGAAAGGGTTTATGACACGGCTCCTACTTTCAGAGCTGAGAAGATGAAAACCTCAAGGCACTTATCAGAGTTCTGGATGGTTGAGATGGAAGCAGCATGGATGGATCTTAAGGAGGTATCGGAGTTTGCAAAAGAAGAGATTAGGTACTGCCTGAAAAAAGTGCTTGAGAAACACGAGGAAGACCTTAAGTTTCTAGGACAAGACGTTGAGAAACTGAAAAGAATAGCTAATAAGCCTTGGCCTACAATCAAGTACAGGGAAGCTCTGCGGATTTTAAAGGAGAAGAGTAACATGGATGTCCCGTTTGGCAAGGACCTTAGGACAATAGAGGAGGATAAGTTAATGGAGCACTTTGACACGCCCGTAGTTGTTACTCATTACCCAAAGAAAATCATGGCTTTTTACAAACCCCCAGACCCAGAGTATCCGGATGAAGCCTTGTGTTTTGACATGCTAGCACCAGAGGGTTATGGAGAAATAGTTGGGGGGAGTCAGAGGAGTATGGATATAGAGCAGATGAAAGAGGATTTGATAAGGCAAGGAGAAGACCCGTCTAATTATGAGTGGTATTTTGACCTCAGGAGATACGGCGGTGTTCCACACAGTGGTTACGGTGTTGGTCTTGAGAGAGTGCTGGCTTGGATTTGTAAGCTTGATAATATTAAGGACGCAATTGCTTTTCCTAGAACAATGCTAAGATGGAAGCCTTAGCTTCAAGACTTAAAAATAGATTAATAAGACGACTGATAGGAAAAACAAGAAAGATTTTAAACTATGCTTTTTAACTTCTTTTTTTATTTTCCTCTTCTAATCGCTTAATCGCTGTGTTACAGAACTCGAGGGCTCCGTCGTAATAAGCCTTCACAGGGTCCTTGTCATTCCTTATAATAACATCAATGACTTTATCCTTACCCTGCGGATCCCTTGTTATATTTAACAAACTGCTCAGTTCGTCTTTATCAAAAACCTCTTTTTCAGGTTTTTGCAATAGTTCAAGCCGATCCCTTATCTTCCTTAATAAGCGAACCGCTATTTCTCTCCTGTTCTCAGGCGGTTCGTCTCTTAACTGGTTAAACTCGTTATAATGCAGAGCATCAACCTTTATCTTCTTTCTCAGACTCTCTGTGCCTCCATGCCTGATACTGTAAACCCTTCCAATAGCAGCATTAATAGCCTTTAGCTTATCCTCGATACTGCTTATAAAACTCTTAAGACCATTCTCATCATCAAGATTTATGACAGGTTTCTTTTCTTTATTATCTTCTTGTTCTTCAAGCCCAGAGGCTTTTATTCTTCTCTTCCTTCTAAGAATGGCGTAATGAATAATTATTATCA
>DRSY01000176.1 GCA_011372335.1 Candidatus Woesearchaeota archaeon
ACCCTAGCCCTAGGACTAAGTTTGTTCTTCTCAGGGATGCTCTACCAGTACTACAACCCAGTAGCCCAGGTTTGGCAGAGTATGAGGAAGGCTAAGGCAGACCACTACCTCCTGCTCCGAGCAGCACACCACGAAGAACAAGGAAAAAAAGGACGCGTGTCAATAGAATTCTGTTTGACAAGACCGTATACTACGAATGATAAGTATGGTAATGATGAGAAGCACGGGTTACGCCCTTTTAGACTAGTAGAACAGGAACCATCATTCTTCTCTCTGACAACACCTAGAGCTCAGCATAGCTTCACAGACTATTCTCATACGCTTTATCTAATAAAGAATAAGTCTGGGGGTGAAAAACCAGAGATCTTAAAACTCCTCAACCCAGAAATAGGCGAGTACGTATTAGTTATTAATAAGGAGACGCAGAAAGCTCAGTTCTACAGATTAGACTACGTGCTTGTTGATGAGACAGATGTAAGTACAGGGCGGAATCCTGGGGATAAGCAGAGACAAGGCGATCATAGAACACCAGAAGGCGTATTCCGAGTGATCTCTGTTGAGAACAGTAAGAATTGGAGGCATAATGGTCGGCTTGCTTACGGTCCTTTCTTTGCAAGGCTTAACTGCGGCTCCTACGACCAGCAAGGTAATCATAACCCTCAAGGAAGGTCAACTATAGGTATTCACGGAACTGATGAGCCAGAAAAGCTAGGCCTCAGAGCAAGCGAGGGGTGTGTAAGGCTTCATAGCAAAGTCATCCAGGAATACGTGAGTAAAGGTTACTTGAGAAAAGGAGTGAGAGTAGCCATAATCCCTCATAATAACTACTTACCAACCACTCCTCTTATCCCAAGCACGTTGTCGTTGTCATCAGGGCTCACCCAGAATAAGGAACCCCTGACTAATACCTCTCCTAATGCCTCTCATAAGAAACCCTCTGAGAAATCCAAGACATCCCCTGCAGCGCATATAAGCTTGGAAGGCGTCATAGGAAGAACCGAGTTCAAAGACATGAGCCCAGAGGAGTATGAAGAATATGAGGAACGCTACAAGAATAATATGAATAGTATAAACAGTACGTGTTACGGAGCTGCGAATCAGAAGACAAAGAAAAGAAGTAATAAGACGAGTAGTTCTTATCAGCCGTACTCACCTGTTCATTCAAAAGACGAAATAATAAGGGTATCCCAGGAAATGATTGACAGGATAAACAAGCTTCTCTACGACACGAATCCGGCCAAGCATACGGATAAGAAGAAGAATAAATCTGAGAAGAAAGGTGGTAGGGGTGCTTAAACAGGAGAAACTTCTAAGAATATACGATTATATCAAGGATAACCTCTACTTATGCAACTGCGACCTCTGTATAGGAAGGGATTATTTCAACTCAACCCTCTTGTTCGGCTTGCTCACAAGTGTTAACAAGGGCAAACAATTATTAATGGGAGAGTACGGTGGTGGTAAGACCACGTCATCAGAGCACCTCCTCAGCATAATATACGGGATTCCTCAGAGAGTCCTAGTCTCAAGCACTATAAAAGGCAACTCTGAGTTAACCCTTGAGAAACTCACAGGAAGGCTTAACTTCGGCTACCTCAACCAAGGAGTGGAAAAAGTGATTTGGTCCTTATTCGTAACCCTTGAGCCTAAGATCATAGATGAATTCAATAGGATACCAGAAGCAAAACAGAACCTCTTGCTTGAAGGCATTGATAGGGGGAACTGGCAGTACCTCAACGAGATGATACCCACAGGGGACTTCTCCTTATTCGCCACTATTAATTACAAGGATTCTGGTAATACCAGGCTTGTAGAAGCAGCTCTTGACAGGTTCGAATTAGCTGTTGAGTCAAGGCATCCTGGTGTTAATAACTCCAGATTGATACGTCACAAGCAAGGCAGGAATGCCCTGGTTACGAGTGAGCCTGTAATAGAAGAGGAGATGTACAAGGTGATGCTCGGCGATGAGCATTACTCTGAGAAAAAGAAGAAGATACGAGTCTTACAAGACAAATTCAAGAAAGTGTTAAGGTCTAGGACAGGCATGGAGCTCCTCTCAGGGGAAGAGCTTGAGGAAGTTAATAATGAGATAAGAAGAATGCCTCTCAGCAAAGAAGCAGACTTATTCCTTGACCTAGTAGTAGCAGAGCTCTACTCCTGTGTAATGTTCGGTCAGAAGAGGGGTAACGAGGAGTGTCTCAGGAACTGTCACTACCAGAACCTCTTATGCGGTAAGAAGAAGAACTGTGACTCTGTGAGGAACCAGTTCGCAGAGCTGAAATACGCTAAGAGCCTTGCATGGCTGTTCGGGGACAGCGAGGTAAGCTCTAAGCACATAGTTCTTGTCCTACCATACGTGTTATGGCACAAGCTGAGCTTTGCTGAGAGCTATGCAAACAAGTTCGTAAATGACATAAGAAAGGATCCATTACAGCTATACATAACTAAGAAAGCTGTGGATGAACTGGTTAACAGGTTTTCAAAACTAAAAGATGAGCAGTACAAGATGATTCAATTATTAAGGAGTAATAAGTTTGACGAAGCCAAGAAACTAGCACAAGAAGTAGATCACCCGGTATTCCATGAATACCTGAACCTTACATGAAGCGCGTGGATAAAACAAAAGTAGAAACAAAAGAGTTTTAGCAGGATGTTATGAGATAGGAAAAAATGGTTGTAAAAACTATTCAAAGCACTCTCCTCACACCCAAGCACGGCGGAGAGGCAGAGAAAAAAGGAGGAGGAACACTGGTAAAAGAAACACCTTCATTAGATGAGGAACTAGAAAAAGCCTGGGAATGGGTGCAGAGAAGACTCTACTGCTATGACTTACCATTCCCCAGGATAGAGGAGGACACACCAAATAATCCTACTCGTACAGCGTGTATCAACATGGTGAACCACCAGATTACGATTAATAAGAAGTTCATAGACTACCTCGCGTCGAAAGGATTAGACTACCAGACGATTCTCAGAGGGGTTCTCAGCCACGAAGCAGGACACTTCAAAGTAATGCCCTGGGATTTGAAGAACTTCCTTGTACTGCTCTTCCACGCAGAGAAGATATGCAATGATAAGAAGGACAAAGTCACTAATTACTTCATGGATGTAAGTCTCAACCTAGAATTAATACTCAACAAGCACAACAACCACCTCTACGAGGTGTATAAGCACCTGGATAAGAAGTCAAGAATTGATAACCTCTTAGGTCATCTCTACTCATTAAAAACAGGTCTTGACTTCAACAACCCCCGGCTCCCAAGAGAATTAAAAAAGCACCTCTTAGAGCTTGGGAGGATACGCTTCACGAATAATAAGAAGAAGGTGTATAAGAACCTTAAAAGATTTGCAGGAATCATAAAAGACTTGGTTAATGAGGAAGACTCTGAGAAAGAGAAGGAGCTAGGTAATAGCACGGATGGTAATCTGAATTACCCAGATTACTCCTTATCAAGGATTGACACGTTCGGCATAGAGGCTTATGATAAGAATGAGATTAGGAGAGCTCTAAAAGAAATCGCAGAAGAGCTAAGAAGCCCGTCTGATTTCATAGAAGTATACGAGTTTGTGAGGAGAATTGAAAAAGAAGCAAACAGAAGAAGAGATAATAAGAGTAAAGGGCTAGGTGTGGGGATAGGAACAAGGAAGGTAACAAGTGAAGAACCCGAGTCAAACTCTCTCTTAGAAGCCCTTATAGAGTTTTATACTGTGAAATCAGAGTCGCACATGATTAGTATAAAAGAAAAAGAGTGTCATAGAAGCAGTAAGAACCTGATGAAATCAGAGCTAAGACCCTGGGAAGCAGAAGACCCTTACCTTAACATTGATGTGTTTAATAGTTACGGAAAGTTCTTCCCTAACATTACCAAGTCATGGGATTACTCTGACACTCAGCAGGGAAGACAAGAAAGCAGGATAATACCTGACCTGCTCTTAATGATAGACTCGTCTGGGAGCATGATTGATCCTGCTAAGAAGAACTCCAACGCTGTTCTAGGAGCAATATGCGCAGCAAGACAATACCTTAGAAGAGGAAGCAGTGTTGCTGTGATTAACTTCAGCACTTTTACCAAGGCGTACGGATTCAGTCAGGAATACAAGAAGATAGCAGAGAGAATAATCCAGTATCAGGGCGGCTGGACTATGCTAAGTGAGAAAGCTATTAACAAACTCATCTCAGGCGCACAAAGAGAAGTTGATATCATGCTCATAACAGACGGCGGGATATGGAATCTTAACAAAATTATGACCGACCTGAATAAGAGGAGTAATACTAACAGAATAACAATTATTCATATCCCTCTCTGGAGCGACTTATCAGACTACCATACTACTACTCCTGGTTCTGAAAAAGAAGCAGGAAAGATAAACATCTACCGTGTCAGAAGAGAGAGTGACATCCCAAAAATCGTGATTAAGGATATGACTAAAGGGGGTGTTATGTAAGGATGAGTAATGCTGATAAGTATTTCGGAGTATTCTATGATAATCACAGAGAAGAGTATCTTCTTGATGACACGATAAGAAGAGTGATAGGAAGATTGAATAATAAGGTTAGAGAAAAGACGAGAAGCTCTGCCTCAACTGAAGAACCACTCTACAAGCCACCAATGCATGAAAGAGTAATCCAAAGAAAGAATAGTGATAAGAGCGAAGAAGAGAAAGGACTTGAAGACATAATCAAAGAGACAAAGAAGATAAGCACTCACTCTCATCCCAAGACAAAGCCCACATCAGTGCCTCGAAGTAATAAGCAAAGCCACACCGAACAGTCTAATAGGAGGTCACAAGGAAGCACTTATCACCCATTAAAGTACGTGGCTGACCAACTCCTAAGAACAGTAAGAGAGACCTTAGTATCTGATCCAGCAAACCCTACGTATGGGTTCATGAGAAAACTCGCTCCTGTAATACTCGGCAAACCAAGGAATGACTTAGAAGAGCAACTAATGGAGGTCCTCATAATCCTAAGCTACAAAGCCATTGACAAAGCCCTTACTAATAAGGTAGAAGGAAGATAAAAAGAGGAGAAGACAGAAGAAAGATAAGGATGATGATAAGAATGATTCAAAAACAAGGAAAATCAGAGCAAAAGCTTAATAGGTGACTGGGAATGAAGCTGCCTGACTGGGCAAAGCACATGATAGGAGGAGGACTACTATCAGTAGTAATAGGCCGCGTTGTTGAGGATTATACCAAGCACAAAGACGGGCTGAGCGAGAACCAGAAGAAGCTAGTCATAGGAACAGGAGCAGGCATAGGAGGAGGCAGCTTAGTAGGTTACTACATAGGTGACAAAGTGATTGATGGGAACAACCATGATAGCGCAAAGAAAAAGTTTACTAGTACCCTAATAGGTGCTGCTAGCGGAGGGATCCTCGGCTACTTCATCGCAGAGAAACTCGGAGGATACAACAAGAAGGACAACAATAATCCTGCTCTTACAAACACGTATGAGAAGAAAAAAGAAGAACAAGAAGGAGGGGATAAAAAATGGTGGATATGATAAAAGCAGCAGCTTATATCGGGTCTGCTGCAATACTATACCACGGTGTAACCAAGGATAAAGTGTTAACAGAGGAGAAAGTGCGCAACGCCACACTAGGAGCCTTTGCAGGTGTCTTACTAGGTCCGAAGCTGGAAGATATAATAAGGAACGATAAGAGCCTAAAAGAAGAGGAGAAAAACAAGATTCTTGGCACAGTGATAGGCGCAGGAGTGGGGGGAGGAGCAGGCTACATCCTCACAAACAAAATACTAGATTACTTAAGCAAGGAGTTAAAGAAATACAAGGCAGCACAAGTACAAACAGGAACAAACACGAAATAACCTGGGCATCAGAGGAAGGACAAAGAAAAATCTTTTTTGTTCTTCCTCCACCCTCTAAAAAAAATATTTTTTTATTTTTTTGATTATTTATGAGGGGGAGAACGAATAGAAGAGTACAGATGAGAAAGAAGTCTAAGAAAAGAAAAAAATTAGTGGGGGGTGCGACTCTTATGAAACAAGGGAGGTGTTCATCTAACCCGGGAGTGCTAGGACACGCCTTTGAGAAGAGAGTAAGATACGCTCTTGAAAGGAATAGTTACGTACTTATTAAGATGAACCAGTGGTGCAAGAATTATGCTCCTGAGAAGGACAACGCTACTAAGAGGGAGTACGACCTGGTAATGTTCAACACAAGAGACAAGCAGTTCTACATCATAGAATGCAAAGCTCACTACACCGAGAATAAGCTAGTAAGGCTTATCCAAGTCAAAGAGTTTTGTTACAAACTAAATAACTATGATGGTAAGCATGCAAAGAAGATGATGGTCACAGATACTGATTTCACCATCCCTGCAAAGAGGTACGCTTCAAAGAATGATATCATCCTGGTAAACGGCGCAGAGCTCAGGCAAATGGAACAAGCACATGTAAGAATAAGCCGTATAGTAGCAAATAAAATAATCACCACCAACCTTGAAAGAATAATACACAAAATAATAAGAGGAGTCTTAACATGATAAGAGGTGGAGAAGAATGGGAATAATAATGAG
>DRSY01000046.1 GCA_011372335.1 Candidatus Woesearchaeota archaeon
GACTATACTTATTACGGCTTACTTAATGATAGAGTCAGCGTAACAACAATGGAGGTAGCTATTGCAGAAGGCACTAGTGCTCCTAAGGCACTGGGTTCAGAAGAACAACGCAGCGCCACGCATGCACCTGACCACTCAGAAACAAACATCCAAGTAGAAGGCGTTGATGAAGCAGACATAATAAAAACAGACGGGGAATACATTTACACCATATCCGGGAACACAGTATTCATAATCAAAGCTTACCCAGGAGAAGAAGCAAGAACAGTATCAACAATTAAGTTCGATAACAAGCCCTTAAGTCTCTTTATAAATAATAACTATATGGCAGTATTCGGTAATTATGAAGACCTTGACTTCTTTAAACAAATTGATTTCACACCAAGACAAGGCATGACTTATTTTAACATCTATGACATATCAGATAGAGAAAACCCTGCGCTTATAAAAGAGTACAAGTTTGAAGGAAGATACTTCCAGGCACGAATGATAGATGATTATGTGTACTTCGTAACAACCACAAGGCCAGAGTATAGAAAGCCACACCCCACCCCTGTAATAATTGAAGGCACAGCTGTAAGAACAATACCTGTGAGGAACATATATTATTACCCAATACCCTATGATTCTGTGCACTTCGTAAACATACACGCAATAAGAATCACCGAACCCAACAAGGATATTACTTCAAAAACCATAGCTGTTGAAGCAAGCCAGAACATGTATATGTCAAAAAACAACATCTATATCACCTACACAAAGAGAATTAACGAGTATGATTTGATAAGAGACATAACCATTGACTTAATGTACGACCACCTCACACAATCTGATAAAGAACTAATCGAGAAGATAAAAAACACTGATGATGACGTGCTCTCACAAAGAGAAAAAGAAGCAAAGATTCTTCAGATAGTACAAGATTATATTAGTTATCTAAGTAAAGAAGAACAGGAAGACTTCTATGACCGGGTTGAGGAAGAATTAGAGAAAAAACTAGAAGAACACCCGTACATGGAGTACACAGTAATCCATAAGATAAACATTGATAAGGATAAGATAAGCATTGATGCTAATGGCAAAGTACCAGGACATATTATTAACCAGTTCTCAATGGATGAGCATAACAGCATCTTCAGAATAGCAACCACTATTAGTCCCAGATGGTCAAGGTTTGAGAAGCAAAGAACACAATCAACAAATAATGTTTATACCTTGGATAAAGACCTAAGAGTATTAGACGGGTTAGAAGGCATAGCAGAAGGCGAGCAGATATACTCAACAAGGTTCATTGGAGGCAGGCTCTACATGGTAACCTTCAAGCAAACAGACCCCTTCTTTGTAATAGACCTAAGCAACCCCAGAGATATTAAGGAGCTCGGCAAGCTAAAAATTCCTGGCTTTAGCAGATACCTCCACCCCTACGATGCGAACACCATAATAGGCATAGGCAGAGAAGCAACAGCCACTGGGAGAACACAAGGGCTTAAGATAAGCTTGTTCGATGTGAGTAACGTGGAGAACCCAGAAGAAATAGCCAGGTTTGTTACAAAAGAAAGGTATGCTCAGAGCACAGCAGAGTATGAGCACAAAGCCTTCCTCTTCTCAAAAGATAAAGAGTTACTAGTAATACCTGTTTATAGCCAGGAGCCTAGGTGCTTTGGAGAGCACTGCCCAGCAGAACAAGTAGAGAGCTATAACGGAGCCCTGGTATTCAGAATAACCAAGGATGACATAGAGCTAAGAGGAATAATAGACCACTCAATAGCAAGAACACCAGGAAAATACTATTACGGGCCCCTAGTCGAAAGAAGCTTGTACATTGATGACATGCTCTACACCAAATCACCAACCCTGCTTAGAATAAACAAGATAGACGACTTAAGCAGTGTGAAGAACATAGAACTAGAAGGAGGAGAAAGCCCTTACCCGATATATTAACTTTATTAAAATTTTTTAGTGTCACAAACCAAACTAGTTTAATTTATTTCTATTTTTTATTCCATAATCTTTATAAAAACTCGTTCTTTCTGGTATTATGATGACAGACTTAGTGGCATGCCTTAGCACTGGCAAAGGAACATGGACGAGCGTTCTCCAACTTGTGAGGAAAGAAGAGTTTGAAAACGTTTTCTTAATAGTTAATAATTGGGTGAAAGAGAACCTTAAGCTTACAAGGAATAACTTGCACTTTGTTGTTATTAACCCAGCTGAGAAAGTACAAATAATCAGGGACAAAATAATAAAAGAGCTGGAAGGCAATATAAAGGATTTTGAAGTAGCGGTTAATATTGATTCTGGGAGTGGCAAGGAGCACACAGCAATAATAACTGCTCTTATGAGGCTTGGACTGGCTATGAGGTTTGTTATAGTGGAAGGTGAAGAAATCGTGGAGGTATAAGGGAGGGTTAGAGACTTATAAACTATCTAACAACACACCCTCTTTTTTTTATCTGGTTTTCTAACTCATAATCCCAAGCAAATGATACATTGTTCTGTCAGCAACCCTTACCATGTCCTTATAAGTCTTTGCTTCTAGGATTACGCAGTAATCATAAGAATAAGCAACATTCTTATCGCTCAGAGTAAGCCATATAACCATTGTTTTATTACTAGCATACTTGCATGTTATTATCGGCGTGCCTGTCTCAGCACCGCCCTTCTTTGGAGGCTTGATAAAAGCAGAGTGTGTAGGAACATTCAACAAGTCATACCTGCTTCCAGTAATCCTTGAGATCTCAACACCCGCAATAACAATGGTGTTATTACCAGCATCAGGGTCGATGGTTATGAATATGCTACCGTTATTATCCCTGATCTTAAAAAATTTATCTCTTAACCCGGGCTCAACAGGGATATCCTCTAATTCGGAGGGGTGGTAATAGAATGGTATCCAGTAAGGCTGAACTCCTTTCTGAACCATGGTATACCAAAACCCATCTTTTCTCTTAATGAATTCAAAGTTGTTATACTTATACTTTTCAAGCTTTGCTCTTCTTATCTGACTCGGAATAATAACTAAGCCTAAGAAAAGGAGTATTAGTACTGCACAAAATATTATGAACTTAGCATTACTACTCAGAGGCTTCTTCTTACTATGCCTGCCTCTCCTGCTCTTCTTTTCCTTCTTCTTCTCCTTCTTCTTTCCTTCTTTCTTATTCTCCTCACTCATCCTGTATCACACCGTAGTACGAGTAAAGCAGCCTATCCCTCAACCTTAAGAAATCCCCGCCTCTTGCATTAAGGTATATACAATTATTAACATCAATAATACTCGGCGAGGTGGCTCTGTCAGACACATTAAATATTATCACTGGAGTTTTCAGTGTAGCATTAGCACAAGTGATTACCGGCAGATCATACTCCTCGGATGTGTTCAACACCCCGTTATATACGCTTCTTCCTAGGAATCTCGATAAATCAAACCTCGCAACATCTATGACTTGGAGATTAGCATAATCCTTTGGATTAAATGTTATCATCACAAGAAAAGCTTCTCTTAGCTTATTAGTAATAATACTTGAAAGATTAATATAATCAACTTGTTGAGGAAGGAAGTAAAAGGGCATCTCATCATTATTAATCTTTGTAACATAATAATTATCCTTAATACGGAACTTGTACTTGCCATAGCGCATCTCGCTTGTTCTATTCCCAACAATAATCCCAAAAACAGAAGCTACCATCAAGAAGACAAGGATTGAGCTCATAATTATCTGTTTTCTTTGCTCTTTCTTTCTCTCTCTTCTCCCCATGAAGACAAGGATAAAACAGGTATTTAAAAAAGTTATTATAAACTATTATAAACTTTTATTATAAAGTTGTTATAACATCAGCGGAGTTTATTGACTTCCCTAAAACACTTTCCCCACCTAGTTTAAATGCAAAAACTTTTAATACCATTAATCCACTCTTCCCTTTTAACATGCTCTCAGACAAGGAGTTGAAGAAGAAGTTCAAAGCCATTGCTAGTGCGAACCCTGACAAGTACTTTGCAACTAAGGTGTTAAGAACAGAGGGTTTTATACGTAAGCACTGCAGTTGCGGTACCTATTTCTGGACTACTAATAAAGACCAAGAGACTTGCGGCGACCCGGTATGTATGGGAGGAGTTGATATTTTTAGAGGAGCCCCTGTGAAGAAAAAATTAGACTTCATAGATGTCTGGCTCGGGTTCAAAAAATTCTTTGAAAAGAGAGGATACAAAGCCCTTAATCGTTACCCTGTTATTGCCAGGTGGAATCCTACAACCGAGTTTACTAATTCATCAATCTCTGCTTTCCAGCCTTATGTGATTAGCGGGGAAAGCCCTCCTCCTGCTAAGAAGCTTGTAATACCCCAGTTCTGTCTGCGTTTCGGAGATGTTGATAATGTAGGTATTACTGGCAGTCATTGTACGGGTTTTGTAATGATAGGTCAGCACGTCTTTGTAAAACCAGAGGAATGGGATCAGGATGAGCTTTTCAGGGACATATACGATTACATAACCCAGGAAATAGGGGTTCCTAAACACGAACTTACCTTGCACGAGGAGTCCTGGGCTGGTGGCGGTAATTATGGTCCTTGCATGGAGTTCTTTAGTAGAGGCGTGGAGTTGTTCAACCAAGTGTATATGATGTACGAGCACACAGATAGTGGTGATAAGGAGTTAAGCTTGAAGGTCTTAGATATGGGTCTTGGCATGGAACGCGTTGCCTGGTTCACGCAAGGCTCAATTACTCTTTATGACGCTGCTTTTCCTCTTGTCATCGAGAGGCTGAAAAAGAAGCTTGGTGTGAAATTTGATAAGGACCTCTATAAGAGGTTCGCCCCCCTTGCCTCGATGCTAAACCTCGACGAAGCTGATGATATTGATAAACAATGGGCTGAAGTAGCAGCAAGGATGAATATTAGTGCTGATGAGCTTAAACAAAAGATTCTTCCAATGACTGCTCTTTACTCAGTAGCAGAGCATTCCAGGGCTTTACTATTCGCTATTACTGATGGTGGCTTGCCTTCAAATGTAGGGGGTTACTATAACTTAAGGGTTATTTTCAGGCGAGCCATGGAGTTTATTGATAAGTTTGAGTGGGAGGTATCCTTAGCAGAGGTATGTGAATGGCATGCAGACTACCTTAAACCGATTTATCCGGAGCTGGCTAAGCACCTTGGAGAGGTTAAGAAGATCCTTGAGGTTGAGAAGCAGAAGTACTATCATAGTAAGCGGAAAGGAAAACTCGTGGTGGAGCACTTACTCAAAGCTAAGAAGCAAGTTACGCCTGATAAACTAGTAGAGCTCTATGATAGTCATGGTATTAGTCCAGAACAAGTAAGAGAAGAAGCTCAGAAGCTTAACATTCATGTTGAGATCCCAGAGAACTTTTATGCATTAGTAGCTGAAAAGCATGAACAAGCACAGCATAGAACTCAGACAAGAAGAGAAGAGGAGCTTGATCTTAGAGGTATTCCTGGCACACAAGCCCTTTACTATGATTCTTATGATTATGTTGATTTCAAGGCAAGAGTGTTAAGAATAATAGAGAAGGCTCATAAGTGGTACGTGGTTCTTGACAGAACAGCGTTTTACCCGACGAGTGGCGGACAACTCCATGATAAAGGCTTTTTGAACAAAACAGAAGTAGTGGATGTGTTTAAACAAGGCGATGTGATTATTCATGTATGTTTAAGAAAACCTGATTTCCATGAGGAAGACACGGTTTCTGGGAAGGTTGATTTTGACACAAGGTTACAACTAGCACAGCACCACACAGCAGCTCATATTATTAACGGTGTTGCTCGTAGAATACTAGGGAATCATGTATGGCAAGCAGGAGCGTCTAAGTCATTAGAAAAAGCCAGGCTTGACATCACACACTATGCTTCTCTGAGTGATGAAGAAGTTGCTAGGATAGAGAAAGAAGCGAACGAGATAATAAGGAACAACCTTCCTATCTATAAAAGCTTTATGCCAAGGAATGTTGCAGAGGCTAAGTACGGGTTTACCTTGTACCAAGGCGGGGCTGTGCCTGGTAAGGAGATAAGAGTGGTATCCATACCCGGGCTTGATGTTGAGGCATGCGGAGGAACCCATCTTAACCTTACAGGCGAAGTTAAACTTATTAAGATTCTCAGAACAAGCAAAGTTCAGGATGGTATTGTAAGAATTGAGTTCACAGCAGGCAATGCAGCAGTTAAGACTCAGATGAAGGAGAACAAGGTACTAGAAGAAACTGCTGCTATGCTAGGGGTTGATACTGATCAGCTTCCTGGAAGAGTAGAGGAATTATTTGAGAAGTGGAAAAAGGCTAGGAAAGCTGTAAAGAAGAAAAAGAAGATGGATATAAAAGAATTAGAGCTCACAAGCACAATATCTTATAAAGGAGAAGAC
>DRSY01000104.1 GCA_011372335.1 Candidatus Woesearchaeota archaeon
GTAGCCTCCTTGCGATACTCATTTTTAATTCTACTAGTCATATTCACTTTCTCTTCCCTCGCTTTCTTCCTGTGTTTCTTGGTCTTATCATACCAACTTTTCTTCCAGGAGGCGCGTTTCTAGGAGCAATAGTGGGTCTTCCTTTATTACTGCTCTTAGTACCGCCAAAAGGATGATCAACTGCGTTCATACTGGTACCAGAGACAATAGGCCAGTACGTATTTTTTGCTTTCATTTTGTAATACTTCCTTCCTGCTTTGTAGAAAGGTTTTTCTAATCGTCCTCCTCCAGCAGCAACGCCAATACATGCTCGGCAGGCAGGATTAAAGTCCTTGTGTTTCTTTGAAGGTAATTGTACAGTAACCTTGGCTTTTGTTTTTGCTACTATCCTAGCACTTGTACCTGAAGCTCTTACAAACTTACCTCCATCTCCAGGCGTGTTCTCGATATTAAATATGCTTGTGCCTTCAGGAATATTCCTTAGCTCTAATATATTGCCTCTTCTTATCTCTTCGCCGCCTATAACAAGGGTTTGGCCGATCCTGATGCCTTCTGGGGCAACAATAAATGTAGTGGTATTATCTTGGTGTTTTAACTCTGCAAGAGGGGCTGAGTGTGCTCTGCAACTTATGAGTTGGGTAACTAAGGCGGTCCCATTGTCGCCAATATTAACTTCTCCTTTAAAGTTAAAACTAGGTTTTTTATATGTAGGACTTCCTTTTCCTCGTTTTTGTTGAGTTAGCCTTTTTCCCATCTGTTCTCACCACGCGGCTTTATTATTGAGTTCGCTTATTACACAACACCCTCGGTATCCTTTTATTATATCAATATCATATCTGTCCTTTTCAATCCTATTTCTCCAATTACATTAATCCAAGTCTTGTTGCTAAATCAATAGCAGGGGTTTCTGCTGAAAACTTGACATAAGCCTTTTTTCTTCCTTTTGGATCATTAATCGTTCTGACCTGTACAACTTTTACGTCAAAGCGTTCTTCAATTGCTTTTTTTATCTCTTGCTTGTTTGCTTTATTATCTACTATAAAGACCAGTTTGTTCTCAGACTCCATTAGTCTAATTGCTTTTTCTGTTGATAAAGGGTGTTTGATTATCATTCTTTAACCTCAACTTTTTCTTTCTGTGTTTTTTCTCTGAGCTGTCTTATCCGAAGCCTTTTTTCCATTTACTTTTTTCTCTTCTCTATAGGCTTCGCCTGTATAGTCTTTCATAAATAAGCCTGTTCTTAGCACCTCGAGTGCTTTTGTAGTAAAGAGGGTTGCTCTTCCCGGATGCCCTCCAGGCGCAAGCACCTCTGCGTTTAGCCTCTTGATATTAATAACCTCTACGCCAGGAATGTTATTAGCAGCTCTGCTTACTTTTCTTGCGTCTGAGACAACAAGGAGCAAACTCTTCTTCATGATTTTTCTTCTGCCTCGAGTCTTTCCTTTTCCAGCACGGATCGTGGTTTTCTCTGCTCTTAATAGTTCTTCCTTAAAACCAAGATTTAAAAGGGTTTTAACAAGGTCTTTTGTCTTGGTAATCTGTTCTAAGTCTTCATTAACAAGGAAAGGGTAATTATCAGGAATTTTATGTCCTCTTTTAATAACAAGCTCTTTATTCATCACAGCGCTCATTGCTGAACGAATTGCTTTTCTTTTTTCTTTAGTATTCAGCTTCCATTTCCATATCTTTTCTGCTTTGGGCGGATGTGCTTTTCTGCCGCCAACCGTGCCAGGAGCGAATGCTCCGACCCAATAAAATTGTGTTCCTCTTCTTGAAAGAACCTTTCGCGGCACTCTGCTAATACCACGCCCATAGCTACCCTTGTATTTTCTTCGTCTCTTTGAAACCTCTACTGAGTGCCTTTTACCTGCTTCTTTATAAGCCCCGTACGCTTGTCTCTTATTGTTCTGAATAGTTAAAACTGCTTTTTTTATAAGGTCCTCTCTTAGGGGTTCTAGGAACTGGAGAGGGAGGTTTGTTTGTCCGCTCTGCTTCCCTGATAAGTCCAACACTTTAAGCTTTAGTCCTGTTGCCTGTATCATTTTTAATAAAATCCTTTATTTATCCTTATCTTCCTTGTTTTGATTCTAAACTGATATGTGTGATTGTAGGAAGGGGTTCTTCCTTTTTAGTAGGCCTGAGTGTGTGAGTTAATACTACCATTCTCTTCTTGGCGCCTGGAACAGAGCCTTTTAAGAGCAGATAACTCGTCTTTACCAGTCCGTAATGAGTAAATCCTCCTTTAGGGTTGATTTCCTCCGGGTTTGTCCCGATCTTAATTATTTTAAGATTTAATTGTAAACGTTGATGGAAGCCTGTCTGACCAGCATAAGCGGTTCTATACATTATGTGTTGTTGAGCATTCCAAGGTCCTCTGCTACCGGGTTGTCTTCTCCCCTTCTCTGACTTATGATGTTTTAGACCAATACCGAATCTCTTAACAGGTCCTTGTGTTCCTTTACCTTTGGTAATTGCATGCGCATCTACTAGTTGGGCTTCTGCAAAGACTTCTTCAACAAGGATCTCTTTATCAGCACGGGATTTGATGAACTCCAATTTTTCTTTATTGGCTCCGCTCAGCTTTAATTCGAAAATTTCAGGTTTCTTCTTTCCAATACCTGCAAGTCTTGGCTGGGTATAAGCAAGGATAGTAATATCAGCATAATCTTGCGGGTTGATTTTATCAAGTTCTTTTATATCAGGGATTTTTTTTGGAAGAGAAATCTTACGTTGAAGGTCTTTTGATGGTTTGAAGAAGAAGTCCTTGGCAACAAATAAGCCATAAGCATTTTTTTGTAGAAACCGGCGCAAAGGATTTTAAGAGGCGGGCATTCAATCACTGTTGCCGGAATGCTTATCTCCTCGCCCTTAGTAGGTGTGGTTTTCCTATTATCCACCCCTAGGACATGGGTCATGCCTACTTTATAACCAGCGAATCCTAAGGGAATCGCTTTATCTGAGGAAAGGCAGGACCAGCCTCTGATTCTAGGATGACTTCTTTTAGCCTTCTTTCTAGGCCAATACGCCATGCTTCCTTTCCTTGGCTTCTTTGTATCTGCCATTTTTCTTTTAATCCTATTAAACCATATTCTCCTGGATAAGTAGGAGTAGGTTCTTATGTGTATGATAAAAAGCCTTTTGTGGAAAACCCTTTGTAGAAGACACTAAATCAAAAGATTTTGTGTACTGAAAAGGGCTTTCTTCTCAGGCTTTTACATGTTTGGGTTCATTACCACCCAAACAGAGCACAACAAACAACGTTTTATTTATAAAGGTTATGGTTGAGAAGGGTGTGTTTCTTAAATTCTTTTAAGGTTCTTATTTTCTTGGGGTTTCCTTGCTTTAATCCAGGTTTATTTTCGGAGCGTGTTTTTAGAAAAAAAGTTAGTTTTAGAGTTTGGGGGATGGGTTGGGTTGGATTACGGATTGCGAAAAAGTTATATAAATCTATAAATCCACTCTTAAGTAGAAACAAAATGGGTTGGGGAGGAAGAAAAGAAGAGCTGGATAAGATAGTCCGAGACATTATTTTTCATGAAAAAAAGATACGTATAAATAGCAAGGAGTTGAGTTATGCCTTATGGAACAGGTTAATCTTTGGTAACAAGTTAAGAACCTGGGATGATTATGATGCTTTGCTAAGAAGCGGTTATAATGGTAAAGTATCAATGCGAGTTAAACTAAGCAGTGGTGGTGGTTGTGCTGCTTATGAAATCCCTGTCAAAAAAGTCCCTGAGGTAATGAAGGAATGGGTTAAGCAGGGCATACCACGAACAGCAATAACGTTTAATGAATCAGCACCAGATGATAAGCTTCTTTTACAAGGGTGTGTTAGAAGAAGTATTAAGTATTATGACTTAGACTACTCTACTGAAAAAAAACCCATGAGAGAAGCAATGAAAAATGCTTTGGTTGCAAGAGGGGCTGAAGCAAGGGTTTTGTTGGAGGAAAATCTTGATCCAAACAGTTATAATGACTTATTACTGCTCATGGATTTATTCCCAGAGCATGTGATTGAGTTTAGCACGTACAGTATTAACGTAGGGTGTTTGCCTCATAGGAATACTGTTATATGGGAGGTAAGAGACTACTAAAGAAGGGTGATGTAAAAAACGTAAATGAAAGCTTAAATGTAGAGTGTAAGTGCTTTTGTTTTAAGAACAAAAAAAATTTTATTAATAGCAAAAAGGTTCTGAGAAAAAAAGTTAGGAAGGGTTCTTTTTTCTGCGAGCAGAGACTGCAAAGGTTTTTGCTTTCTTTTTTGCGTACTGTAAAGGATTCCTTATCTGGCTGCATAATTCATCAGGCTTACAAACTAAGAAACTCTTATAGTAAGCAGGATTATTACAGTTAGGTGGAGGTGCTCGTTTCCTATTTTGCTTTGCGTATCTCAGCTGACCAAGAACGTACTGCGGTCTTAAAGGCTCAGGATTATTCTTATTCCATTCCATCAATCTTTGTTCTATCGTATCGTAATCCCAGCCACAACTAACAAGAAAATTTATAAGAATAAACGTGCTTCTTTTTCTTCCATCCTCAACCCCTTTAAGTATTAATTTGATACACGGAGGAAAATATTCTTCTCCAATTGCTTTTTCTGGCAAAGAATGGTACGCCTGTTTTTCTTCTAACCTCTTTTTTCTTTTTTCCTCTTCTTCTATTATGCTTGTTGCTGGCTTAAAATCAAAGGCGTTTCTTAATAAAGTCTCTGCATCCGGCACTTTAGTACTCCTATCAAGGAAAGGGTGTTCCACTCTTACATTCTCTGGCTTTGCAAATTCCTTTTTAAACTTCAGGATATTATTGATATTAATAGGTACAGAGACGAGCGCTGATTTTTCATGAAAAGAATAAGGCATTCTATAGAGGTGTCGTGAGCTAATAAGAAGAGTGTCAATTTCCAAGAAGGGTTCTACGTTTAGCTGAGGAACCCTATCGCCAAACTCATTTTTTTCATATCTTATTATCTGCTCTGCACGCAGACCTGTTTTCTTTATTATTTTGTTAAAGTCTTTTTTTTCAAGTTTCATTATCGCCTTGCTAAGAGGGTCTTGAATAAGAAACTTAATATATTCAGCTATCCTTCGAGGGGCTTCTGGGAATAAGTTCTTGACAGGGACTCCTTCAATGGTTTTAGGAAAGGCTTCAAAGGGCACAGCAATATGGAAGCCTTTATTTCCAGAAAACTTAGCAGTTATGGATTTAACTTTATTGTATTTTAAAGCTTTTATTGTATAATACGCAGCTATCTTACTATAATCAAAGAAGTGGCAGTCAATATCAAGCACCAAATCCCAGCCTTTTCTTAAAGCATCTAACTCTTCTCTTCTCAGAGTGGTGCTTAGTTGTAAAGGATTATTCCATAGTTCTTCTGAGCAGTGAAAACTTGTTACTCTCTGTTTTGCAAGCTCAAGGACGTCGTTAGGGTAAGAAAGGGTTTCTGGACGCTTACTAAACCTATCTCCGAACCGGAATGCCACTTCTTTATCTTTTGCTTGTTTTACAAGCTCTTCTTGGATGTCTCTTCGTTTATAGAAGGACAAGGTTTTAGCAAGGAACAGCATTTTGGGTTTTAGGTAATATTTAAGTGTATTTAAAGAATATTGTTTTTAACCACTCTATTAAACTAACCAACTTCTTTTTAAGTAACTGATTAACTAAAAGATTTATAAACAAGGCGTGGTTCTTTGTGTTCTGTTGCGGGGGTGCCGGAGTGGTCAAACCAGGCAGGGACCAGACGGGATACGTTCAGGGCGTATTGGCTTAGTGCCTACGAGGGTTCGAATCCCTTCCCCCGCATTCATGAAGAAAGCCTTAAAGGAGGTTATAGACGAGATTTGTAGAGTTATTGAAAGAGACAGAGATGTATTAGTAATTGCTGAAGGAAAAAACGATAAGCGAGCGTTAGAAAGCGTTGGTTTTAGAAAAGTAATAACTTTAACTAAACCATTGTATGAATTGGTTGAAGAGATAAATGAAAGAAAAGTGCTTATTCTCACAGACCTTGATAAAAAAGGAAAACAAATTTATTCAAAACTAAAGAAGTGTTTAAATCATAAAGGGGTGTGTGTTGATGATAAGCTAAGAAATTTATTGTTCCAAACAGAATTAAGACAGATAGAGGGGTTGTCCCGCTACCTTGACAAGTTTCTTTATAAGAATCATTTATGTTTTTATAAAGAGGAGGAAAAGGCAATAAAAAAGGAAAATCCTCTAATGAATTGCTAAAAAAAATAGCGTGCTAAAAAGAGATAAAAAAGAATGAATAATACGAAATCTTTTTATAAGAAAGTGTACTTTCAACCTCTTAAATGGAAAAGGCTTATATGTTGATCAC
>DRSY01000084.1 GCA_011372335.1 Candidatus Woesearchaeota archaeon
CCCATAAACTTATTTACTTTATTGAAAATTAATCAAAAGATTTATAAACAAAGGCCAGAATATTTATTCTTATGAAGAGAAAACGAGGTCGCCCGATAGGCAGTAGTATAAGACAGAACCTCATAGAAATTCTTTATTTCAAAGGCAAAGCGTATGGCTATGAGTTATACAAGGATTACTGTGCGTTATTCCCAAAAGTAACACTAAGAGTCATTTATTACCACTTAAAGAAAGGCGTTGCACTAGGCGAGTTTAAACTGGAAGCAATACAACACGAAAAAGGTAATTACTCGTGGGGCGGCGAAGCAGAGAAGAAGTATTACGCACTAGGCCCAAGAGCAAAACCTCGCATGAACCCAAAAATAAAGACTTACTTCGATAAAAAAAACAAAAAAGGGGAGCGGCAGAAAAAAAACTAATTTAAACACCCAAAAAACAAGTTAGTAAAAAACCAGTTAAAAATGATGAGAATATTCATAATAAAAGGCCATAGACTACTAAGGAACGCCTCCCAGGGACAGGTGAAGAAATACCTTAAAAACAAAAAAGCAGTTATATGGGTTGATATTCAAAGACCCGGAGAAGCTGATTATAAATTCCTAGAAAATACTTTCAACTTCCATCACTTATCAATAGAAGACTGCAGAAAATCAGTTGAATTACCAAAAGTTGACATTTTTGAGAACTACCTTTTCCTCGTACTTTACAGTGTGCCACCAAAATCTAAGAAACCAGAATTTAGCAAGAGAGAAATAGACTTCTTTCTTGGAAAGAACTTCCTCGTCACAGTCCATAATTTCAGAGCTCCATGTATTGAACACCAAGTAGACAAACTGGAGAACACTAAGAGCAGAATAGCAATCACAGCTGATTTTCTCATGTACGAGATTATAGACTACTTTGTTGACATGCACTTCCCCCTCCTAGATAAATGGGAGGACTACATAGAAGAACTAGAAGAAGATGTTATCAAGCACAAACATCACAGGAATGTATTAAAACAAATAATGAGCATAAAAAAAGAACTTCTTAACTATAGAAAAAGCATAGCACCTCAGATAGAAGTGATAAACAAGTTCACAAAAAAGGATTTCCCATTCATAAGGCAGAAGACAAGTATTTACTTTAAAGACGTGTACGATCATTTAATGAGGATTTATTCAGAACTGGAAACCCAGCGGGACTTGTTAAAAAATGTTTTTGATGCTCATACAACAATAATATCTAAACAAATGACAGAGACCTCCAATAAGATGAACGAGGTGATGCAGAAACTCACGATAATAGCAACCATCTTCATGCCACTCACATTTATCACAGGCGTGTACGGAATGAACTTTAAATACATGCCTGAGCTCTACTGGAGATACGGCTACTTTGTAATCATCGGACTGATGCTTGGAGTTGGGATTATGATGTACTTGTTCTTTAAACGCAGAAAATGGATGTGAACCATGTGAAAATATAAAATATATGTGAGTTGATGTAAAAAGCCTCTTCTTTTATTATTAGAAGATTATCTTAATCATCTTAATCATCCGCTCTTCTTATCACGCTCCTTTTCTCTTCCTCTTCCCCACCCTCTTTGGCTTCTTCATATCCTTCTTATAAACAATAGTCCTATAAGGGAAAGGGATTTCAACACCTTCCCTGTCAAACCTCTTCTTAATACTCTCTATTAGTTCATACCTTGAGATAAGGCTTGCTGGCTGGTTAGGAGTCCAATAATACCCTCTTAGCCTAATACTAAAGTCATCACACCCCACAACCCTCACCTTCACAGAGTCCTTCCCAGCAAGCAGGTCTGCTTCTGTTCGATTATCAATAAACAAAGGATGTTTTCTTATTTCCTCGCTCATAATCTTCTTGGCAAGGTCAATATCAGAGTCATAACTTATACCAATCTCAACTGTTGAGAGGATTCTCTCATCGCCAAAAGTATAATTGTTAATAACCTCTTCGTTAATCACAGAATTAGGGATTATTACACGACGGTTATCCCATGTTTTAAGCACAGTATGTCTAAGAGTAATATCCTCTATTATACCGTACTCATCTTTTAACTTCACCCTGTCCCCTACACGGAAAGGCTGGCTTATTGAAATCATAAGACCCGCGACGAGGTTTGATAACGTCTTCTGAGTGGCGAAGCCTATAATAATAGCAAGTACTCCTGCGCCTGCAAGCAAGGAATAAGAGAAAGATTTAAGGCTCGGGATGTTGCTTATAATCAGGATTGCGCCTACAACATAAATCACAATAACCACTATTCGCCTCATAAAAACGAACTTGGTCCTATCAGCAGCAAGTCTCTCCTTATATTGCCCTCCGTGCTTCTTCAAGTGTTTTTCAAGCGCATGCTCCGCACTCCTAAAACTCCTCTTAAGAAGGTAATTCGCAATATTACCACTGATTATGGTTGTTACACCGATAAAAATAGGAAGGAAATATGCTTTGAAAGGACTATTAAGCCAAGCTAATAAACTCATCCACACACCTCTTCTTTTAACAGAAAAACCAGGTGTTATTTATAAAATTTATTTTATTTTTTTCAGGAATCCCATTAAGGCGTATGCTTCTCGTCTGGTCATAAAACTCTTGGTTATCATCCTCTTCCATACCTTGAGTTGTGTTTCTTTTTTCCGCTCCGTGGCGAAGCTCATCTTCTTCATAGCACTTCTCAGGAGTTTTAGTATTTGTTCCTTCTCCTTTCTGCTCATAGGAGTATAAGGCTTTAATAATTCTTTTGTATGTTGCTCCTTGTAAATCTCGTAAAGAATTATTCCTAATGCATGGCTTATGTTAAGGGCTTTGTACTTCTTATTTGTTGGGATGCTGACTATGAAATCGCATAGTCTTACCTCCTTGTTCTTTAGACCTTGACTCTCTCTTCCCAGGATTATTGCTATGTTTATCTTGCTTCCTTTGCTTATTATCTCCTTGAGTTTCATGGCTAGTTGGGCTGGAGTGATAGGGCTTCTTGTAATATTATAATCTGTTCCTAGTTTACTCGTTGTTCCTATGAGATAATCGTACTTTGCTAATATACTAAAACCATTAATCTTGGCTTTATCAAGTATGCTCTGAGCGTTTTTTGCAAGCCTTCTTGACTCTTGGTTTATTCTACACTTAGGGTTAATAAGAACAAGCTGCTTAACACCAAAAT
Source organism: Candidatus Woesearchaeota archaeon (assembly GCA_011372335.1). Classification (GTDB taxonomy): domain Archaea; phylum Nanobdellota; class Nanobdellia; order Woesearchaeales; family SM23-78; genus SM23-78. The sequence goes on from DRSY01000084.1 coordinate 3,167, forward strand.
TAGCCATCACCCTCGCAACACTCCCAATATTAGCAGGGTTCTCTGGCTCTATTAATACTATGCTAATCATTTAAATCCAGGAATAAGGGCTTTATTTAAAAATTTATCATTTAAAAATTTAAGTTAGGAGTAGAATACCGGGGTATGCGCTGTGTGATAAGAGAAGTTAAAGGTGCTAAGAGATATTAAAGAAAGAGATTCGCTAGAAATATATTGGTTAAGATAACTTCGGGGGAATTATTAAGAGATACTTGAAGGATATGAGTTGAATGCGAATTAAGAACAAAATCAAATAAGAGACGACACCCCGTTTATAAGAGCTGATAGTGTTGCTTCTATTATTGGCCATAGTAGAACAAGGATTATTATTAGTAAAATAATTGTTACCTTAGCCATGATGTTATTGCCTTTCTTCTCTCCAAAACTCCTTGTGAGACTTACTTGGAGCATTCTCCCACCATCAACTATCCCTAAAGGTAAGAGGTTTGCCAGCCCGAGGCCGATGCTTAGAATGAACACCCAGTTAAGCAAGCCTACAAGCCATATAAACACTTTTACCAGCACGTTATCTTCGTTGCTGAGCCTTGTTTCAACTGTTACACCTATTACTGGCTGGTCGGGGTTCTCAGGTCTGCTTGTTGTTGTTACAGTATGGTTTTCCTCATCATTACCTATGATTATTGTTTCGTTCACACTTATATTCTCAAAGGCTCGTATGAAATCCTTCACACTAGTCACAGTCATGTTATTAATTCTGGTGTACACTACGCCTGTTTTTAAGCCTGCTTGCTCTGCTGGCATGCCAGGCTCAACTTCTAAAAAACTGACTCCTACGGGGTGTACATAAGCCGCGGCTATTGGATTCGCTATAAAGGCAAAGATGAGGATTACTGCTCCTGCTGTGAGGATATTAGAAAGAGGGCCTGCTGAGAATACACTGCATTTAACAGCATCCTTTTTTTTCTTTAGTTTCTTCTCATCAGGTTCAACAAAAGCTCCGATTAAAGGTCCGAAGAATACAATACCAGTATTCTTAACATTTAGGCCATGAGCTTTTGCAACAATACCGTGACTGAACTCATGGATGCATACAACTATGAATAATGAGATGATACCGTACCAGAAAGGCACGAAGACAGGGCTGCCAGGCACAGGCACCCCTGGTAAGACAGGGGCGATCGGTGGGGGTGCTTCAGGGATGAATATGAAGTCGTGTATGCCTTTTATGATGAAGACGATGATAACAGCCATGCCGATATAACCAATGATAATCCCAAAATACCCCATGGTTCTTATAAGTCTCTTATACTTGGTTCCAATCTTATTAATGATTCTTAAGCCGATCTTAGTTCTGTAAAGAGCAATAAACTTTGCTTGGAACTGGAATTTTTTCCTCTTTATAATTATGAAAAGGATTATTATCAAGTAGAATAGGATTACCCATTTATACTGTGCTACGCTACTAAAAAAACCCATGTCAAAGAACTGAATTAGTCACGGGCTTTTTATTTGTTTTGGTTAAGAGTGCTTCTCTTTCATTACACTCTCAGCGTATCTATTTATCCACTTAGGTATGTGTTGCTCCTTTTAGTCCTTCAATATTTATCATATTTACTATACAGCAGATTAAAATTTTCTCATTGATATCTTAAAAAACTTCTTCAATAAATTCAATAAATTCATTAATTATCCGCCCTCTTCTTTTAAGGGGATGAGAATTAAGAGAAAAAAGAGGCTTTTACTTCTTCTTTATTGGTCTGAACGCCTTGGAGTTACACTTCCTACATTTAACCTTGCCAGCAAGAACCTTAAGCATGGGTGCGCGTATCTTGGTCTTACACTTCCTACACACGAATACATTCCTGAAAAGTCTTGCTTCTGCTTCAGGGAACTTTGCCATGAGGACCCCTCTTTATTAGCTTGGTTTTATCTGCTTCATAACCCTGTCGTTAAGAATCACCCAGTAGAGCACAACATCCCCTTCTTTTAATTCCGGTTTTAGTTCTTCTGGGATTGCTAAATCAAAAGTTTCATACGTTTCTGAATCCATTACCTGGGCTGTATCGCCTGTTATGCTTAGCACCTGAGCGTTTCGCTTATCAATAACAGGCACTTCTATCTCATCATGCCCTGGCATTACTATTTGTCTTTTCCTACCATCAACGATTCCTACCGCGTCCAGTCTAACCTTTGCATGCCCATGCTTCCCAGGCCTTGATACTTGTATATTAGTAACCGTGCATGCAGCACCATCAATCACAACATAGTTACCTACTTGTAAGCTGCCCACGCTTCGCCTTTTTACTTCACCACTCATATTATCACCATGAAAAGTTACTAGTCCTCAGGGATAAGATTTTATTTAAAAAGGTTTCTATGAAGATCAGAGATGGTTGTTTTTAGGATAAGCTCTTATTCCTATGCTTTTTTAATACGGAGGGAAAAGCTTAAATAAGCGTCTAAACCTTTTTATTTATATGATAAGATTATCTCCGTCAAAGCTTAACTTATTCCTAGAGTGCCCTCTTTGCTTTTGGTTGCAAGAAAAGGAAGGTGTTAAGAGACCTGTAGGCGTGTTTCCTTCTCTTCCCGGGGGGATGGACTTGGTTCTGAAAAAATATTATGATAATTATCGTAACTCCTTACCTCCTGAGCTTAACGGCAGGGTTAATGGCAGGCTTCTTGCTGATTCTGAGCTTATCAAGAAGTTCAGGGATTGGAGAAAATTCTTTTTTGAAGAAGAAGATGCTACTCTGTACGGGGCAATGGACGAGTGCCTTTTTGATGAAGGAATGTATATTCCTCTTGATTTTAAGACTCGGGGGTTTGATTTAAAAGAAGACAGCACAGGGTTTTACCAGAACCAGCTTGATTGCTATGCTTTACTACTTGAGAAGAAC
>DRSY01000097.1 GCA_011372335.1 Candidatus Woesearchaeota archaeon
TCATTGTACTTCTCAATTTCTTCATCACTAAGTCTCTGGACGCTGTGCAGAATAGGTCTGAATGCGACAAAATAAGGCTTACCTCTGTTGTAATGCGGGTTTTCTACCATTCCGCTACCCACTGTTGCTTTGACTAATGATCTCAGTACGTCCTCTCCGTACTTAACACGGATTCTTTCAAGGTCTCCTTCATCCCTGGTTCTCATCTGGATTTCTGTATTAATATTAGCTTTAATAGTCCCTACGAAGTCGCTTAGTACCTGTGATATTAATAGCATTCCAATACCCCATTTTCTGAACTCTCTGCAACCGCGCTCTATTTGGAGGAATCCTTCCCCGCTCCCACCGAATTTAGGTAGCAGCCTGTGAACCTCGTCATATACTAAGAGTATTTTTAAGGTTCTGCTTTCAGGGAAGTTGGCTCTGAAAACCTCTCTAATGCTGTTAGCCACAAAGATATCCATTTCTTTTGGTTCTAGCTTATGGCACGCGAATATTTGTATTTCTCCGGGTTTTACGTATTTCTTGATGTCAATGATTTCTCTTGGATTATTGATCTGTCTGATATTACCGTTGAATGCCTTTGCATCGTTTGGCTTTAACCCGAACATGGGGTAGAGTGAGAACATTGTCTTGTCTGTACATTTTCTTAGCATACCAGTCCACTGAGCGGTTGGGTCAAATACTATTACTGCCACGCCTTTCATCAGGAGTTCTTCCACTATTACTTGTGCGGATATTGTTTTTCCACCGCCCGTGCTTCCTGCGTCGATGGTGTGTGTCATAAATGCTTCTATGTTGAAGTATGTTTTATGATCTGTCTCTGCTATTTTCCCTACGTATATGCTTCTTGGACCTGGTTTTGGAAGCTCGCTGAGCTCCACTTTCAAATGGAACTTCTTTTTCTCTTCTATTTTCTTTTTCACATACCAGTAGGTTAGGATTCCTAGGACTACTAGGATTATGAAGATGAGGCCGTGCCATACTCTTATCGGACCTATTATGCTTATGAGGTACCAAGGCGTGGCTACTTTGAAAATAGCACTTGTCCCTGCGCTTAGACCAAGGTAATTAGCAGTAACCCTGAGTATATAATCACCTGTTCTTGCTTTTCGTGGGATACGAGCATTTTTTAGTAGGGAGAATGATGTTCTTAGGAATACGTTAGTCTCGTATGACCATATTGTTTCTTTTCCTTCCAAGTCTTGGATGGTGTAGAACAAGTGGACCGGGTATTGTACGTCTGTTAATAAGTTCCTGAGGTCTGTCTTGAATTTTAAGGTGTTACCCGGGTAAACTTTTTTCTTGTTTAGTTCTAGGTCTATGAGGAGGGCTTGTACTGGTAACTTGTCTTTTGGAAGCACCTCTATGGTTATGGGTATGCTGACATTGATGTCACCACTCATTTCAAGACTCCCGTTGTAGATGCCTGGTTCTCCCACACCGAATATGGTGAGTGTGATGTAGTCGTCTGAGCGGGGTGCGAGTATCATTGAGTCTTTGTCCGTCTTGATTAAGTGGCTTACGTTTCCTTTGATTGTGAAGTAAATATTTGCTGGTCTCTCCTTAAAGCTATAAAGAGTTACTTTTTCTTGTAAGAAATTTCCAAGTCTTAGTTTTCTGTTAATCTGGGATATTGATACTATGTAATCTGTGCCTTCAATCTTTTTTGGTCTTTGTACAACAGGCGGGATATCGTATTCCCCTGTTTTTGTTCTTGTTCCTTCTGCGTCTACTCCTTGCTGGGTGCTTGTTCCTGGCTCGTCTATTCCAGGGCCTATTCCTGTGAGTGGGGGGTATGGGGGTTGTACTGCTACCATCACAATATTATGCTCTGTACCGTTTCCTGGCGTAATAGATACGTTGCTTCTATAAACTTCGTATCCTGTTTTATAAGCATAGATTGTGTGGTTGCCTTGAGACGCAGTGAGGTTGTAGAAGCCGGTAGTGTTATCACTATAAGTTGTTGACCCGGATACTTCTATGATTACTCCTCCTAATGGGTTGCCAGATGTGTCTGTGACATTGCCGTACACGTATCCTTGGAAGGGCAATGTTCCGTTTCCTGCAGGGCACTCGTCTGTGGGGTCGCTCCATACGTAGTAATCCTGCCACGCACTGTTCTTTATGGGGAGAAGCATCTGGTAATTGAAGCGTTCTCCTGTGAAACTCTCAACAGGACTATCAATCACTTTTGTTACCACAACGAGATTTCCGTTCCTATCTTTTAGGATTCCTGTTACAAAAGTTGTTGCGTTCGTCTCATTCCATACGTACGTATATGTTGCTGGGGCAGTTATCTGCACTCCTCCTACTTCAAATGTTTCTGTTGAGGTGAATGTATTTGTTGCTGAGTAAAAACTAGAGCTGCTAACATTCATATAAGTATCGAACTCTGCTGTTGTAGCGGCTTGGAGGCTATTAAAATCTATGTCTTCCTGCGGTACCATGCTTGCGTACAGCTCATGCTCTATGCCTGGCTCAAAGCACTCGAATAATAAGTGTTTCTCATTATCTGTTTCTGTAAGGGTGGTGTTGCCTGTCAGGTTAAAATACCATTCTTGAGTCCATCCAACACCCCATGCTGTTCCGTACAGAGCAGACCAGTGGGTTACATCAAAGCTCACTTCTAATTCCATCTCTGTGATTACTCCACCTTCTGCTTCGAGATAAGCAGCGTAGCCCAGGAACTGGCCTATTACTGTTAAGCCTTTTATTGCTAGGACTAGGAGTATGAGTATAATCACACTGAACACGATTTCCTTGGTTCTTGTTTTCTCTACCATCTTACTCTTCTCTTTTTATTACTAAATCTAAATCTTATCTCTCTCATTATCAATCATGATTTGTATCTTGTTACCAAGGGCAACAAGGCCTGAGTGGAGCATCTCTTTGATTCCGTTATCTAACTGGTTATAAGCTGCTTCTATTCTTTTATACTCATCAAGAGCAGCGCTTATCTGGCCGTTGCTGAGGAGAACCGGAACCCTTCTCATTCCTTCCTTTAGCTCCTCAACACAATGATTCTTCTCTGCTCTTTCTAGTTGCTGGGAATAACTTCTTATCTTGTTAGCAGTCATAACAACTCTTTCATACACATCATTCTTTGCGAGTGTTGAAAGCTCAGAATAGGCGCCTTTTGCTTCTTCGTATAATGAAATTGCTTTTTCAAGATTACCAATCTCGAGGTTGTCATTGATCTCATTAAGGATTACGTTAATATAGTGTAGGCTCTTATGACCGTGAATCTTATAGTACATGTACTTGGCTGTGCTTATACCATCATATTTTATGCTTACAAACAAGAATCCGCTTAAGAGGATTATTAGGACGATTATAAGAAGGGGCTGTTTTATTCCTCCTATGCGCAGGTTCTTAGTTGAGAAGCCTGTTATTTGTTCTTTACTCAATGATTCTGGGTTTATGAACACAGCGGTTCTTATATTCCTAAGTAGAGCTGGATTAATATTTTTTTCAAAATAATATGTGAGTGTTTTATCCCCTTTAAGCTTAAAACTAATTATTGGGTCTTGCTTTACTACTTCAAACTCCTCTGGGCTGATAACTTTGTCTGCGCTTATAACAATATCTTTGGGTATTATTTCGAGTAGGAAAGCTCCTTCTGTGAGATTATATGTTTTTATCTCCCTTATAACAGCAGTTATATCTTTTTGTGCACCGTCCTTATACATCACACGCGCGTTTTTTATCTTTGTTGAAATAACAACTTCCTGCTGTAATTCGTCCAGGAAGCCCAGGAGTTTCTTCTTACTAACACCTAACTCATCATCCTCTAGTTCCTTTGACTCAAGGTACATCTCTAATATTTCTTTAAGTTCAGCATCGTCTATATAGTCAACGAAAGAGTCACTCTTAAGAATCTCAATACTCACAGGAGCTTTTTGATAAGCCTCTTCTGCTCTGAGGATAAGCTTCTGTTTTTCTGCTTCTTTCTCTTCACCAGATAAGTCAGCTCTGAAGTTCAGAGAATCCACGTCTCTGATAGTATTCTTGAGTTCTGTTATAACATCCTCTACTTGTCTGGGGATGCCAAGCGCATCTGCTAGTTCTTTCTCTTCTCGCGGTAGACCTTCAAGCACATCAAGAACTTGTTCGAATTCTTTTACTTTATCATTAAACGTTTTTATGGCTTCTAATTGTTGAGGCGTGGCACTGCTTCCTGTATTAGAAGCCGCCCTCCCTACTTTGAACTGCCATGTCGGGCTTATACCTGTATTACCATCATTATCAACGCACTCAACCTTCCACCAGTAAGTCTTGTTCTCAAGATCCGTGACATTAAACACTTGTTCTGAAGTATTCTTTACTTCAAGGCTTCCTAAGTAGGTAAAGAAACCGTCATCATCCTCGTTAATGTATGTGCTGCAGTTCAGATTGTCTTGGTATTCGGCTTTGAATACCAGCGAGGTGTTTGGACCTGTTACTTCTGTGTTATTATCAGGGCTTATCAGGCTTATTTCTGGCTTTGTACTGTTAAGAGGGTGTAAGAGTATGGTGAAGCTCTCATCTTTAGTTATGTTTAGTTCATCAAGGTATATTGAATAATTTTCTTTTAGTATGATTATCTCTCTTCTTCCTGCTTTTAGGTAGTAGTTCGCTTTTCCATTGGTGTCTGTTATTTTCTTTTCATCCTCTATCTCTATTGTTGCTCCTTTTATAGGTTGGTTCGTGGCTGAGTCCTTAACAATTATCTCTACTTGGTAGGAATCCTTAACGTTTATTGTTATGCTCTTATTCTTGGTGTTGTTATAAGAGTCTTTCACAACCACTGTTTCTGTATGGTTGCCTTTTTCATTGTAAGTGATGTTAACCCGGTCTTTGTTTATTCTTGAACCGTTACTCAGATGCCAGGTATAATTAAGAGGTCCTACTCCTCCTTGTGCTTGTGCTTTGAGTATGATAGGCACGTTTTTCCGCGGATCTTCATTTATATCTATCTCTATGTTGATATTGTTCAGGACTTCGTAACTAAGCTCCTTTACTTCTGTGGTTCCGCTATAGTTAAAAAAGGCTTCAAGAGTGTATCTGCCTTGGTAATTAGTGAAGGGCAGGTATTCTTGGAATGGGTAATTCATTATGTGTTCTCCTGTTACAGGGATTTCGCATTCTACAAAGCCGGGCTTATCCGGGCATACCTCCACTCTTATACTGGTTCCATTAGGTGCTCTTATTGTCATTAATCCGTTTTCTCCGAGCAGGTACTCTGTTTTTTCTATGCTTATATTGAACTTTGGCGGTGGGCTTGTAGTGTTAATTTTGAAAGTTCTTGTCTCGCTTATCGCTGAATTATTTGCTTGGTCGTAACACTTCACATTCCATGTGTATAAGCCGTCGTCTAACTCGTTGATTATTGTTGTTGTAGTCTCACTGTCCTCAGCTATTACGCTCTTATTTACGCTGTTGTTTAGTAGGTTGTTGTGTAAGGTTATGTTACAGCTGCTGTTCTCTTTGGGGGTGTTGATTACTATGAATGTGATTTCTGTTTGTGAAGTGTTTATCTGAGTGTTGTTTATTGGTAGGACTAGTATGATTGTGGGTTGTGTTACGTCTATTATTATTGTTCTCTGTTCGCTTGTCTCTGTGGTGTTAGACGAGGTACACGTAGTCATCCATGTATGTCTGCCGGGGTTTAGTTGCGTTGTGAACTCGTTAAACCCGGGGTTAATGATGTTCGGGTCTGTTAGCTTTAAGTCGGAGTCAAGTATTAGGGTGCAGTTGGTGGTATTTGTGGTGTTGTCAAGGTTCACATAGTAGTAAAAGGTTATGTTTTGCTGGTTGGTATGGGTGTTGTTCGTTGGTGTGACTAAATCAACTGTTGCTGATACTAGTGTTGTGTTTATGATGAGTATTAGTGCTATGCTGAGGAGAAGCAGGGTGTGCTTTTCTTTTCTTGTTTTTCTTTCTTCTTTAGTGTTTTCTTTCTTATTCATTTTCTATTTCCTTTATAATCTCTTTTAGTCTTCTGATTAGCTCTTGTTTTACAAGGTTCTTTGTCTTGTAA
>DRSY01000125.1 GCA_011372335.1 Candidatus Woesearchaeota archaeon
AATTCATAGTAAGGCACTCTTGCAACACTCCTCTTTTTGGGTTTGTTATCTGCAAGTGCTTCAGCTATTCTCCTAGCCGCATTTGGCTTCTCACTAATGATTAGTTCGTAACTCATGAAAACTAGAGAAGTTAAGAAATAATATAAAAAGTTATGGATTTTTAGGATTTTCAGAATTTTTATTTATTCTTTATTAGGAATTAATAAGACAGATTAATACAAGAATCCTAGTTTAATATGATCTTTTTTATTCCCACTCACTATGCCCGAACTGGATGATTAAATCAACACCCAGTCTTTTGGTTTCCGTCGGAACATCGCATGCTCCGAAACAACTCCCAGCCCAGAACCAAATCTTTACGTTTTTACTAATCCTTTTTTCTAATTCTTTTTTTATTTCTTTTGCTCTTGGCTTAAGACCGTCTGCTAGTTGGATAAGAACAGTCTTTGCCTTTAATTGCTTTATTCTCTCTGCTACTCTGCTCAGTTCCAGATCATAATCCTGTATCATCCTAAAATTATGAGAAGCCCGTGTTTGTTTATAAATATTTATGAAACGTTTTTTGCTTATGCACAGAAACAAGCGGTTTTTTTCTGCTTAGTCTTGATCTCCCAGCTTTCTTTTTTATTATTTCTCTTTTCCTTTCTTTTTTTCTTTTTTTCCTTTCCCAACCTCTACTTTGCCTTCTTCTTTTCTTTCTTCTTCATTCCCATCTCCTTTTTTATCTTCTATTTCTTCTTCACCGTCTTTTTCCATATCCTTTTTCTGCTTTTCTTCTGCTCTTTCCTTGTCTCCTCCTTTTATTTCACTCTTCTCTTCCTTTTTTTCTTCTTCTCCTATTTCTCTCCTCTCTTCTTGCACCCCTGCTTTTTTCTCTTCTTTAAAATGAGTTCTCATCTCTTTTGGTCTTATTACCCTGACACCTTCCTTTTCAATAATCCTAAAACTTCTTATTGTAGAACTCTTTATGGGGGTTATATTAGAAGCTACATTGCCAAGGTGCTTTTGCAGTTTGAAACTCATAATCTCCTCAACCAGCTTATCGTATGTGAGCTTGTTTGCGAGGCTGGCTAAGGCGTTCCTCACGCTTAATCTTATACTCGTCGCAGTTGAGTTATTCACAACAGTATTAGTAATTATTAATGGCTTAACCCTTACTTTTTTATTATCACTCGTAGCTATAACAATAGAATCGCTTATCTTGGTTCTTCCTCTCCTCACAATCCTCTTCACACTGCTAGGCATCATCTCAAAGCCTAGCACTTCTGTCATCCCTTTCCCGTCCTGCACCTTGTTAATCCTTATGATTACATTAATCTGTTGGTTCCTCGGGTTTCCTGTGAGACTCATCATGTTAACACTGAAAACCCTGTTAAGCACAGCTTCTGATTCATAGAGAGGTATCTCCCCTATGATTTGCTCATTGAATAGTTTTGGAGCTAGGATGGGGAACCACTTCTTCTTTTTTACTCTTGGTCTTGTTGTTTGTCTAGCCATGGGTCTTTCTCCCTCTGGAAATATGAACGATTTATAAATGTTTTGCGTGTTTAGGGGGTATAACTCCTGTGAATTCTCTTAGTTACCACTTTTAGGATGCCCTTTTTTGATTGGAGTATTATAAAAATATTTGGTTCTGCTAGACGTCAATATTGGCTGCTTCTCTTGCATGCTCTGCTATGAACTTCCTCCTAGGCTCTACTTCGTCTCCCATCAGAATTGAGAATATTTTATCAGCAGCAATAGCGTCCTCAATAGTGACTCTTTTTAGAGTCCTCTTCTGAGGATCCATTGTGGTCTCCCATAACTGCTCTGGGTTCATCTCTCCAAGACCCTTATACCTCTGCACACTAACGCCTTGGCCGAGTTTTCTTACTAGCTCGTCTTTCTCTGCTTCTGTTTGCACATAATGCCTTTCTTTTCCTTTCTTAACCAGGTAGAGTGGTGGTTGGGCAATGAACACATATCCTTCTTCTATGAGAGGTCTCATATACCTGAAGAAGAATGTTAATAACAGGGTGGTTATGTGATTCCCATCTGTATCCGCGTCTGTCATTATAATAATTTTATGGTACCTTAGCTTTGTTATATCAAACTCTTCTGCTATGCCTGTGCCAAGAGCAGTGATTATGGTAATAATCTCGTTCGAACTCATAACCTTGTTGATACGGGCTTTCTCAACATTAAGGATTTTTCCTCTTAGAGGAAGAATTGCTTGGTACTCCTTGTTCCTTGCTTGCTTTGCACTACCCCCGGCACTGTCTCCTTCTACGAGGAAGAGCTCGCATAACGCAGGGTCTTTTTCAGAACAATCAGCTAGTTTACCTGGTAATGATGTGCTTTCAAGAGCGGTTTTTCTCCTGGCTAGTTCCCTTGCTTTTCTTGCTGCTTCCCTTGCTTTGGAAGCACTAATTGCTTTTTCAATGATGTTCCGTGCTACCCGCGGGTTTTCTTCTAGGAAAGTGCTTAGGCCTGTGCTTACCATTGAGTCAACGATTCCCTTGACATGCATGTTGCCTAGTTTGGTCTTAGTCTGACCTTCAAACTGGGGGTTTGGGATTTTAAGGGAAATAATAGCTGTTAATCCTTCTCTTACATCCTCGCTTGTAAGCCTGATTTTTTCATTGCCTAGGTTCTTCTCAGCATAATTATTTAGGGTTCTTGTAAGTGCTGTTTTAAAACCTGTTAGGTGTGTGCCTCCTTCCACAGTGTTAATATTATTCACAAATGAGAACACACTCTCATTATAGCTGTCTGTGTACTGTAAGGCCACTTCTAGTTCAATATCCTGTTTCTTGGTTTTAAGATGGATGATATCGTGAAGCGGGGTTTTATTCTTGTTAAGCAGCTCAACAAAACTCTTAATGCCGCCTTCATAGTAGAACTCTTCTTCCTTTTTTGTTCTCTCATCTCTGAATTTTATTCTTAGACCGCTATTAAGAAAAGCTAACTCTCTGAACCTGTTCTCTAGGATTTCATCAGAGTACTCAATGCCGTTACTAAATATTTCTTTATCAGCTAGAAACCTTATCTTTGTGCCTGTCTTAGCGCACTTACCAATAACTCTTAATCTGCCTAATGGTTTTCCTTTCTTGTACTTCTGGTAGTAAATCTGTTTATCCCTGTAAACCCATACTTCTAGTTCTTCTGATAAAGCATTAACCACACTCACCCCAACGCCGTGTAAGCCTCCTGAAACCTTATAAGCCTTTCTATCAAATTTGCCACCGGCGTGGAGCTTGGTCATCACTAGTTCTACTCCGCTGACTTTGTACTTAGGGTGGATCCCTACGGGTATGCCTCTGCCATCATCTTCTATGCTTACAGAGTTATCTTTATGAATCGTTATGACTATGTTTTTACAATACCCTGCCATTGCTTCGTCAATTGAGTTATCAACCACTTCGTATACGAGGTGATGGAGTCCTCTAGGGCCTGTGCTGCCTATATACATACTAGGTCTTTTTCTTACTGCTTCTAGTCCTCCTAGGACCACTATTTTTGTTGCGTCATACCTTTCCATTTTCCTGTCCTACCCAAGACGTGGGCTTTCTCTTTTGTTTTTTTTATTCTTATTTCTTTTTTTATTTTATTCTTTTTTATTTTTCCTTATTCTTCTTCTCTTTTTTTTATCTTAATAATTTTTCTTATAATTCGGTTTTAGTGGCTTTGAACAACAAGCCAGGAGCACTTCCAAGGTTTTTTTTCCTTAGAAAACAATGGGTGTAAGTAACTCTTAGCTGCTTATAAAGCTTTTGGTTTAATATACGTCTAGAAGGCTTGAAACACTAGAATTTGGGGGTTTCGCCTCTTTGTTTTTTTATTTTTCTTTTATTTTCGTTTTAATACGTACTCCACTTCTGAATTGTACTCTGAGAAGACATGGGCTGAGTGAGCGATTGTGGTGAGGCTTCCTAGTTCTAAACCAAGGCTCTGAGCAACGTATCTTTGTAATAAGTAGACTTGGTAGATGTTTGCAGGCCAGCCTATGAACATGTCATTACTCCTTATCATCGTTGTAACTAAGAGTTTTCCATCTGTTATTTTGAAGAGTATGCTTATCAGGCTCGGGGTTTCCTTTACTCCTATCTTTGAGTCGATTACTGGGTTGTAGAGCACAATAAGTGCTTTCCTTGATCTTGGTTGTCTTTTCAGCACTGGGATGATGAAGTCGTCTACTTGGTTCTTTGTATCCGCGTAGTTGAATATTCTTGCTCCGTACGTGTAGTGGTATACGAACGAAGTTTCTTTTTTAAAGAAGACATCTTCTAGCTCGTCAAGTTCGGGGTATTCCCATTTTTTTAAGTCTTTCATTACTTCTACTGGTTTGGTAATGTCTTGTGCAGGATTATTTATTCTTATGACTAAGTTGATGATTTCTTTTAAGACTCTATTATCAGCATCTATTGTTTCTTTTCCTTGCTCTGTGATTATTCTCAGACTTGCTCTCCATGCTTCGTATGTTGAGTCTCTTATTATCTCCATCTTAAAAAAACCTTTTTTTATTCTTTTTCACACTACCTTTCGCTTATCTTTTATTCTTAGTATCTCGGTTAATCCTGTTTTTATTTTTTTTATGTTCTTGTTCTGCTCTCCTGTGTTTTTTTCTTGTGTTTCTCTGGTTACGCAATTTTTCTTTGTTCTATTCTATGAAGTTTGTGAGTTTTAGCTCTCCTTTCCTCTCTTTGAAGTCAATAGTGACTAAAGGTAAATAATAGGTGTTCTTGAGGAAGATGAGCTCTCTTGTCATATCCCTCGGGGTGTATTCACCGCTTCTAAAGAAGCGTATCCTGTCTCCGCCGTCAAGGATTCTGAATAATCGCTCTCTTATGTTCATGTAACTCGTTATTTCAGGCGAGTGGTAGTCTTTGAATTTTCGAATAGTGGTCTTTATGTATTTCCTGCTTGAGAGGTTCTTAGCAAATTTTCTGAACACACTGGAGAACACTATGTCAAAGTTGAAGGGTATGCCGCATGCTCTGTAAATAGTGTGTTGTGTGGAGCAGAACTTCTTGATTTCCTGTCTTGTGCTTTCTAATAAGTCAATGATGTGTTCTTGTTTCTTTTCTCTCCAATCATAGTTCCAGAGCCGTATATAGTTCCTGGTATAAGCAAAGAACTTCTTGGTATACGGCTTGTTTAACTCGTTAAGCCTCTTGAAGTATTCGTTGGACTTCTTGTTCTGTATTATGTTGATTTTTAGCAGGGTTTTTGCTGTTTTAATAATTAGGCTTCTGAAATCAGCTGCGCTTAGATCTTCTTTAAAGAACCTGTACACGTCTATAGCAATACTTGTGCTGGCTATTACTAAACCAAGGGTTTTTCCTCTTATGTTTTCTTCGTAATCAGCCCATTCGTGTTCTCGAATAGTGTATGGCCCTGCTTTTCCGATGATGATTGGAGCGTTGTGTATCTCTTTGTTATGAATGTTTAGTTTTATCTCTTCTTTTGAGAATTCTGAAACAATGTTCCTAAACAGGGCTTCGTGGGTTTTGACTTCTTTACTCTGAGTCTTGAACACAACTGTTATGTTTCGAGGATTTATTCTTGCAAAGGATTTTATGAACTCGTACACCTTGTTATCATCACTGATGTTCCTGGTATTGATTATGAGGCTTACAACTCTTTCATGGTCCCGGGTATCAATATCAAGCCTTCTTAGGAATTCATCCAGGTTTTCCAGACTGTTATTCTCGATTAGGTGTTCGAAGTTGTTAAGGCCGAGGGCGTCGTTTATCTCTGAGAATAAGCTGTATGCCTGGTTGTAGAATTTGTTCAGCCCTGTGTAGTTCGTGCTTTCTAGTAGTATGCAGTTGAGCTTGCTAATCCATCCTTCGGAGTCGTATTTGTGCACAATGTTTTTTTCCTCGTACTTCTCTATGAGGCTGGTGGAGATTGAGGGTTTTGATATGATTATTCGTCTGTGTTTCTTTTCTATGATAAGCTCTCCTTCTTCTATGCATAAGGCGAAGTACTTCTCTCCTTTGCCTTTCATAGAGGTTACTTTTAGTATTCCGTCTTC
>DRSY01000043.1 GCA_011372335.1 Candidatus Woesearchaeota archaeon
ATTTAAATGTTTCGGTAGCATGGGCTGCGTTGAAAAAGTTTTTGAATTAAATTAATTATGTTATGTGCTATTGCTCTGCAATAGAGCTCTGCTCTTTGAGCAGTATATGTTGTAGAGCTGACGCTAGGTCCGAACTTTCTTTTCATACTGGAGAAAACTGTTTCCACCATTTCTCTTCTGCCATAAGTTCTCATATTGAAGTTTTTTGCTGCTCTTTTCCTGGCTGTTTTCCTGTGATGCTTGTCTTTTCCGTAGTTTCTTTTTGGTATGCAGGTCTTGATTCCTTTTTCTTGGCAAAGTTTGTGTAGCCAGTTAGCGTCGTAAGCTTTGTCAGCAACTAACTTACAAGGTTTTCTTGGCAATCGATTTAGGAGGTATTTGACATCTTTGATGTCATGGGCTCTCTTAGCTCTAAGGCGGAGAGCTAAGATTTTCTTTGTTCTTGTGTCTATAGCTATGCTAAGCTTCAACGGTATCTCAACTGGGTAAGGTCTGTCTATTCTTTTGTAGTAGTATGGGCTTGGTAATGGTCTGCTTATGCCTGTTCCGTCTATAGCAACGATGTAAGTTTTGCTGTTAATTGTTGCTTGCAGAAGTCTCTGCCATAAAGGCAGAGGTATTCTTTTCATCATCTTGGCTAAGGCAGAATAAGTGGGTACAACATAACCAAGCCAGTTTAATAACCTGCTTACTCGACGATAACCAAGCTTGCATTCTTGCTTTACAAGCAAGGCAACGGCATGTTGCCAGAACTCATATTTCTTTGGTCCATAATGGTGTAACCATCTTGGGCAGCCTGCTCGCTTTATTAAACGCTTACTTTTATTAATGAGTTTTACTTCCTTCTTCATGGGTGAACACCTCTACTGTTCACCCCCCACTAGCCTAATGGCTAGTGGGCAATATAAATTTTTAGATTTTCAACGCAGCCCCACTCACCGAAACTTTTAAATATCTAAAATCTTAAGGATAATTAAATTAATAATAAGGTAAATAAAAGGATGATTAAGCCGTTGTTAGAATAATGGGAAATAATGGTGAAGTCAAACGATTAATGTAGGGTATAAGAATATTAGAAGGGGATGAGAAGGTAAAAAGGATAAAAAGAGGTGTTGATTATGAGGAAGGGTTCTATGCAGCTGGGTATTAATGCGATTGTTATATTAATAATAGCTCTGGCTATTCTTGGCTTAGCAATGAGTTTTGTAACTAACCTTTTCAGAAAAGGAGAGGGCCAGCTAGGCAGCATTATTAGTAATGTTGAGATGCCTGTAAGAGCAGATGCTAGCCAGCCTATTAAGTTTGGTAAGAGGGACATAGAGGTGAAATCAGGGTCTGCGGATACGCAGCTAAAAGTGAGTGTGTATAATAATAATAATTTTGAGGAAACAGATGAGGTTATGTTATTCTTGGACTGCTTTGACTTGGAAGGAGAACGCGTGGATTCCTTGTACTTAGCTGCTCCTCCGCAGAAGATTCCTTTAGGAACAGATGTGGGTTATGGAGCAATAATTGTTTCTGATAAGAACATGGGAGGTACGTCTCCAGGGACTTATACTTGCAGGGTGATTGCATCCCCTCAGGAGAATTATGAAACGGATAGTAATGCTATTTCAGGGCAGATTTATATAACTGTCAGGCCATGAATAATGTTTTTAATATCTTTTTTTGTTTTAAATTTTCTTTGTGAATACGAAGAGGTGGTTGTGATGGCAAAGAAGATGAAAAGGCATATGACTCATGAGGAGGAGTTTGAGATTATGAAGCTGGTCCTGGATAAGTTCCTGTGGCTGGGAGTTGGTATTATGGCTTTTGGATTCTACAAGATGATTAGTCTCAGGGAAAGCCTTGGTTACGGTCTGAGTGTGCTAACAGCAGGTGCTGTACTCCTAATAGTCTTTATAATAATCCTTGTGAGGGAGTATAACTTCCTAGGAAGGAAGTAGGAGTGAGAGTAGGTAGTAAGAGTTAAAATCTTTTTTGGTGTGGAAGATGAAAGCTAGGACCGCCTTGTTAAATCTTGTATTAATTCTTATCTTATTCATAAGCCTCTTCTTAATTAGTAGTTGTAAAGAAGAACCAGAATGCACTAAGAGTAGTGATTGTATTACGAGTAATCCTTGTTTCTTAGGTAAGTGTAGGAATGGTAGGTGTGTGAGTACCCCGAAACCAAACTGTTGTGGGAATGGTCAGTGTGAGAGCCAGGCGGGTGAGAATAAGTGTATATGTCCTGAGGACTGCGGTAGGTGTGAAGGCAAGGTTAAGTTTAATGTGAGTACGTATCGCGGGTTACAAGAAAAAGAGGCGAGGTATGCGAGGTTTATATGCGAGGATAAGAAGTGTGTTGTAGGGGTGGCACCTGATGATGTGAGTGTGTTAAGGCTTACTGATGAGATTGATGTGCGCGGAGGGTTTAAAGCAGACATCTTAGTAACAGTGAATAACCCTTTTGATACTTGGAGGGATAAGTTAAGCGTGGAAGTAGCTTTAAAAGACCTTGACCCGGATGTTGTTGGCGGAGTGACTTTTACTAATATCAGGGTACTGAGTGGGAATGAGTTGCTTGGGAGAAAGTTAGGTGTGAATAAGAAACTTGAGGATATCGGGGATATTTTCACTGAGGAATTCGAGTTGGTTAGTGCTCAGAGCTTGGTGGAAGAGGAGAAGAGCATTGATGTTGAGTTAGACTATGAGTATGTTGTGTTGGAGAGAGGTGAAGAGGTGGTTAAGAGGTCTTCTAGAAAGATTCGTCTTTCAAAGAAGATAATGCTTGTTGTGCCGTAGTGCTTTTGTTAAAAACCAAGTTGATTTATGTTGGGACTCGTAGAAACTTTTGAGGTAGAGGTGGTTTGGTGGTGATGAGAAAAGGAAGCATCCAGGTAAGTGTTAATATTCTTGTGGTGATGATTATAGGGCTTGCCCTTCTCGGAGTTGGTGTTGCTCTTATGGGGGATTTCATAGGCATAGCGAGTAAGATGCGCGAAAAGGTTAGTGAGGAGCATAAAGAGCAGTTAGTAAGAGTTCTTGACTCCGGAGCCAGGGTGGCTGCTTTTCCAACAAGGATTACTACTACTAAGAAAGGGAAAGCTGATTTTAGCATAGGGATTAGTAATGAGCTTGGAAGAGCAGGGGAGTTTAGTATTAGTGTTGAGGAGTACTTTAAGAACCCTGTGTTGTCTAACCCTGATGATAAGATTGAGGTGTTATACATTAAGGGGCCTTATAAGATTGCGAATAATAAGAGGGTGTTTGTTTCTGTAAGGATAGTGTTGCCAAGGAGTGTTGTTCCTGGGAGTTATCTCTTTAATGTTTATGTGTGTAATGTCACGGATCCGGATTTGTGTAACAAGCAGAACTTCGCGAAGTACGGGTACGGGGAGCCTCAGAGATTACAGGTCAATGTGAGGTGAGAGGGGGGTTGATTGTAGTAAGGAGGATGAATAAGATTCAAAGCATTATTTAAGTGTTTTCTGTTTTATGTTAAGAGGTTTTTTAGTGTGCCCTCAGGATCCTTGGCTTTGTCTATCACAGAAGCTATTAGTACGCCGTCTGCTCCTAATTCTAACGCTTTAGTAATATCCTTTTTTGTCCTTATACCTGCTCCGACAAGGAGTCTTATACCATGCTTTTCTTTCACAAGCTTAACACTGCGAATGATTATTTCTGGCTCTGCTGTGCTCACACTCACATCTCCTCCTATGAGTTCTGGGGGCTCCACTGCTATGAAGTCTGGCTTCATAGTTGCAATCTTCTCAGCTTCTTCAGGGGTTTCAGCACACACCACGGTTACTAAGCTTAGCTTGGAAGCTCTTCTGATACTCTCCTCTATTTTCTTCATAGGCATCCTGTGCTCTGAGTGATTAAGCAGGGTTCCTGTTGCTCCTGCTGCTTTCACTGCTTCTGGGAGCACGCTTCCTGTATGCCTGCCCGGAGGATATGGGTCTGTGTGTTCTGCATAGACAGGTATGCTTACCACCCAGCTCACAGGGTAGATATCTGGTGCGCTCACTGCGATTCTTATATCGTTTCCTGTTTCAAAAGCTACTTTCTCGCATATCTTTGCGAGTCTCACAGCATTAGGTCCTGTACTATTAGGATATGTCTTGAAGTTAATAATGATTACTGGCTTTATGTTTCGCATTTTTGATTCTTTTATTTTCTTATTTTTATTCTCGTTTTTTTTATTTTTATTTTTTTATCTTAAAATTATCTTAAAAACTTTTTTTTATTCGTTATTATTCTTATCCATCTCTATTCTATTCTTCACAACTCCTTATTTACCCCGGGTTCTCCTACGCATGAATAAAAGCGCAACACTCCCAATTATTATCATTAACAAGCATAAATACTGGCCTATGCTTAATCCTAAGAATCTCGGGTCTTCCCGCCAAAAGGTTACTACGAACCTTAACATGCCATACATTATTACGAAACTCCAGAATATAATGCCTTGTCCCAGCTTCTTTTTTAAACTTTTCTTGGTGTAGAGGAAGAGGAGGACGAAGAATATGAGAAGGTTCTTTAATGCCTCGTATATCTGGCTTGGATGCCTGCACCCCTCATAGTCTTTAAAAACAACGCACCAAGGCACACTCGTTCTTATACCTACGAGTTCCCCATTAATAAAATTAGCAATTCTGCCTAGGAATAAGAAGAAAGCCGCGGGTATTACAAGGAGGTCTGCTAACTCGTAAAAACTGATTTTGTGTTTCTTACAGAACAATAACCCTGCAATAACAACTCCTATAATGCCACCGTGAAAACTCATACCGCCATGCCATAACATCAATACTTCAAAGGGCTTTCTAATAAGTTCAATAGGGTGATAAAAAATGAATAAGAACAGCCTTGCACCGATTATTGCGCCTAGAATAAGGTATATTATGAGGGTGTCTGCTCTGCTGGGGGTAAGGTTTTTTATCTTTTTTTTCTTAGCAGCCCATCTTAATAGGAAGTAAGTTACAAGGAAGCCGAGAGCGTATACAAGTCCGTAATACCTGATTTCTAGCGGACCAATAGTTCCGAGCACTGGGTTGATGTTGTGAAAAAACATTTTTGAATAATTAAAAAGAGAGAGTAGTATAAAAATATTACTTAAAAAATTAAAGATGTTGATGAATCATTTTGGCTCAGGGTTTTGAAGTTTTATGTAAAATCTCAGAGGAAATAGAAAAATATTTAAACAAGTGTTCATAATTATGAACAAATGTTCAGAGAATTAAACATGTTAAGGTTGTTTTTTGAAGAGCCGTCCAGAGAGTTCAATGTCAGAGAAGTAGCCAGACTATTAAAGATTTCTCCTGCTACTGCAAGCAAGAAATTGAAGGGTTTAGTAAAAGAAGGGGTGTTAAAAGAAAGGAAGGAAAGAATACTGAATCTTTATAAAGCCAACTTAGAAGATGAATTATACAGAGACCTTAAAATCTTCTACAACATGAGAAAGCTTAAAGAAAGCGGGCTTGTTGATGCACTGAACAAGTTTTATCTTAAACCCACAATTGTAATGTTCGGATCCTGTGCTTATGGAATAGACACAGAAACAAGTGATTTTGATTTATTAATAATCTCGGAGAAAACAAAGGAATTTCCTGAGGTTAAAAAATTCGAAAAAAAGCTAAACAGAAAACTGCAATTATTTGTAGTAAAAAAGATTAAGGATTTAAGAAGTAAACACCTGATAAATAACATTCTGAACAGTATTACCATCCAAGGCAAGATAAAATGGATTTAGATGAATGCTTCAGAAAGGGTTTGATAAAGAAGACAAGAGCAAATAAAGAATTAGTCAAGTCCCTTATTGAAATGTCTGAAATTAAGGAAATAAGTGTTAAAACAGCTAATATTAACGAGATAAATATTTCTGCTTATGTTTCTTTGGCTTATGATTCACTAAGAGAAATTCTAGAAGC
>DRSY01000174.1 GCA_011372335.1 Candidatus Woesearchaeota archaeon
AAATACCTTGAAGAAGAACTCGTAAGAAAACAAAAGATGATAGAGGAACTCAAACAACAAAACCTCTTATTATTCAAGACAGCACTCAAACACTCCGAAAGAAGAGTTGACAAGAAAAAAATTAGAGAAGCAAAGAAAAACCCACAGTCCTGAATGAACCACCGAGGATTCTTATAAGAGTATACAACAGACTCGGAGCAAGAAAAAAACAAGGTGAATTAAGAAGAGAAGTCAATGAAACAGCTTATAATAAAACAAGAATAAAACAAGAGTGTTAAACAAAAAGTAAATCATAAAAAAACAGGGATGCCTTGTGGTCTACCACTGCGTGTTTTAAAAACCCCCTCTCCTCAGCACTCATTCTCGTCCATTCTATGTCTAGTAATGGTTTCCGAAAAGTTTAAAAACACCCTGTTCAAGGGATAGACTTAACATGTACCCTGAAGATGAAGAACAAGACGAGTTCATAGGAGTTTATGACGACGAAGGCAGAGAGAGCCTTATAAGAAATGATGAGATAAGCCCTGAGGAAGAAGCGTTCATGGCGGGTTATGATAGCGAAGAGGAAAGTAAAGAAGAAACAGAGGACATCTACGAGGTAGCCTTTGATAAGGTAGAGCAAGAAGAGAAAGAGAGAAAGAAAAAAATTAAGAGAAGACTCGCAGCTAAGAAGAGGGCTTTGAGAAGAAAAGCAGAAACCAATGTTAAGAAGAAGACTAAGAAGAAAAAAGCAGCGAAACCCGCGAAGAAAACAGTAAAGAAAAAAGCAGCTGAGAAGAAACCTGTCAAGCAAAAGACACTGAAAAAAACAAAGAAGAAAACAGGGAAGAAGAAAACAACTAAGAAAACCAAGAGGGTAGCGAAGAAGACCCCTAAGAAACGCGTGGTGAAGAAGAAAACAAAGAAAAAGAAGCCAGGAGAGAAGACAACAAGAAAAAAGAGTAAGAAGAAAGCACCGGCTAAGAAGAAGAAACCTATGAAAAAGAAAAAGACTGCAAGAAAATCTGCAGAGAAGAAGAGGAAAGGATTGTTAAGAAGATTTTTAAGAAAGAAAAAATAAAAGATTGTTAGCCTGCGTTCGTCATAAAAAAAGAATAATACCCCCTGTAATAAGAAGTAAGAAGTAACACCCTATTCATGATTACTTAATTCTTTTCTCTTTTATCTCCTTAAGAAGCTCATCAATAAACTCCTCTACCTTCCTAGGACCCTTCACCTCATTATCCCTAGTCCTAACATTCACAGTACCAGCTTCTTCTTCCTTATCACCAACCACGAGTATATAATTAACCTTCTCTAACTGCGCATCCCTTACCTTCTTACTAGTACTCTCAGAGCGTTCATCAACCTCTACTCTTATACCCCTGCTTTTCATCTTCTCAGCAACTCGCCGAGCATACTCCGCGTGCCTATCAGCTATTGGAAGAAGCTTGACCTGAACAGGATTAAGCCATAAAGGCAGCTTACCAGCATAATGCTCTAATAAGATACCCACGAACCGCTCAATACTCCCAAGAATTGCTCTGTGAATCATCACAGGCCTGTGCTTCCTACCATCCCTGCCTTCATATGTTAAATCAAATCTTTCTGGCATTGCAAAATCAACTTGGATAGTGCCGCACTGCCAGCTCCTACCAATAGAATCCCTTATATGAAAGTCAATCTTAGGACCATAAAACGCTCCTTCTCCAGGATTAATATCATACTTCGCGTTTTTCTTCTTAAGAGCCTTCTCAAGGGCTTCCTCTGCTCTCCTCCAATCCTCCTCACTACCAATATGCTTATCTGGCTTGGTTGATAACTCAATACGATAATCCTTTAATCCAAAAGCACCGTAGAGCTCATACACCAAATCAATTATATTAATTATTTCTTGCTCTAACTGGTCTGGCAAGCAATAAACATGAGCGTCGTCCTGAGTAAAACTCCTCACCCTTGCTAAACCGTGAAGCACACCGCTCAACTCGTGTCTATGCACCAAGCCTAGCTCTGCAAGTTTCAAAGGGAATTCCTTGTATGAGTGAAGCCGGCTTTTATAAATAAGAATCCCCCCAGGACAGTTCATAGGCTTAACAGCGTGCTCAACATCATCAATAGTAGTGAAGTACATGTTCTCCTTGTAATGCTCCCAGTGACCACTCCTAAGCCATAAGTCCTTGTTAAGAATAATAGGCGTCCTTACCTCGCCGTAACCATACTTTCTGTGCACCTCTTTCCAATAATTAATAATCTCATCCCACAGAATCATACCTTTCGGATGCCAGAACGGGAAACCCCTTGCTTCGTCATGAAAACTGAATAAGTCCATTTCCTGACCGAGTTTCCTATGATCCCGCTTCTTAGCCTCTTCCAGCCTAGTGAGATACTCTGAGAGCATCTTCTTATCAGGGAAGCTCGTCCCATAAATCCTTGTAAGCATTTTCTTAGTGCTATCACCCCTCCAATAAGCACCGGCTACTTTTAGAAGCTTAACAGCCCCAATCACCCCTGAGTGAGGCACATGAGGGCCTCTGCACAAATCCTCGAACGCGCCTAGCTTATAAGTAGTTATTCTCTCAGAAGCAGGTAAATCATTTATTAACTCTAATTTGTAAGGCTCATTCTTAAAAAGCTTAAGAGCCTCTTGTTTAGAAATCTCTCTTCTTATGAATGGAAGCTTCTCATGTATTATTTTTTTAATCTCAGCCTCAATCTTTTTTAAATCCTTGTCACTAATACTAAGATTATCAAAGTCATAGTAGAAGCCATCTTCAATACTAGGACCAATAGCAAATTTTGCATTCGGGTAAAGCCTCTTAACAGCAAGAGCCATTAGATGACTGCTTGAATGCCTGAACAAGTCCATACCGGCCTCGTCTTCAAAAGTAAGAATATCAAACTCTCCGCTCTCATTAATAGGAGCAGATAAGTCTACCACCCTCTTGTTTATAACAACTGCTAGAGCCATGCCTGCTTTCTTACCAAACCTCTGCTTAACAACCTCCTCTGCTTTCACCCCTTTAGGGAACTCGCACTCAGAGTTATCCTTAAAACTCAACTTGATTTTCTCTGCCATGTTAAAATACCTGGGAGTTAAACAATTATTTAAAGCTTTTGGGAAGTCTCAAAAGGTTTTTCAGTGCTGGCTTTGGAATTTGCAGTTATTCTATTAAAACCAAAAAAGAGTTTTTGTTTCTACCACTTAAAAAACCCCTCTTTTTTTATTCTTTAATTCAGAGTAAGGAATAAAAAGCAGGGTGAGTGTTAGAGAGCATAGGAGAAGAGAAAAACCAGCTTTTTACCTCCTACCCACACAGTACTGGTAAGTATTCCTTTTCCCAGTATTCTTGTACTTGATAAGATTAGTCTTTCTTAGCTTCTTCAAAGACATAGTTACTGAGCCAATGCTTACCTTGAGTTTGGATGATATCTCCCTAGAGGTGAACCATTTACCTTTATGCTTGCAAAGAAAATCATACACTTCTTGCTGCCCCATTAAAAGCCACCCCTAGTGATTTTTTTTAAGGGAGTTGAAAAAGCCTGCTTCTTGCTTTTACTTCTCCAAACCCCTTTTATTAGTGCGTATGACGTGTATTAAAGCATAAAAATATATAAGCCTTTCTGTTTTTTCCTGTTACCACGTGATAAGAGCTATTAGTACAAGCACGAATCCAACACCAAACGCCACCCAGGCGTAGAGCTCGTACTGAGTAAGACTCTTAAAATACAGCTGGGTTTTACGAATAAACTCATTAATCTTGGCGTTTACCTGGTTGATTAAATCGTTCAAGTCTATTGTTTGAGCCATTACTTATTCTTACTTAACTTCAAACTATATAAACCTTTTGTAATGATTAAATAGTTAAGAATTATTCTTTATTAAGAATTATTCTTTAAATAGATATTAATAATAAATATTAATAAGATTTTTAAACTCATCCCTACTCTTTATTCTTTTTAACGTAGAGGTGAAAATTATTATGTCAGACCAAAAAATAATCCCCAAGAAAATCACAAATTACTTGTTTGAAATCCCAAGAACAGGCAGGATGAAGGTTCCTGTCAGGATTTATGCTAGTGAGAAGCTTCTCAAGAGGCTGAGCGAGGATAATAGCTTGCAGCAAGGAGTGAATGTGGCTTGCCTCCCAGGCATCTATAAGGCTAGTATTATGCTTCCAGACGCTCACCAGGGTTACGGGTTCAGTATTGGAGGAGTAGCAGCCCTTGATACTGAGAAAGGCTGTATAAGCCCAGGGGGGATTGGTTTTGATATTAACTGCGGAGTCCGACTCCTAGCCACGCCTCTAAGAAAAGAGGATGTCCTGCCTAGGATAAAAGAGCTTCTTAACTCATTATTCAGAAATGTTCCTAGCGGTGTTGGCTCTGAGAGTTTTATAAGGCTGAGTGACTCAGAGCTTGACAGTGTTCTTAACAAAGGAGCGGAGTGGGCTGTTGAGCACGGCTACGGTTTCAAGGAGGATCTTAAGAGGTGCGAGGAAGGAGGACGGATGAGAGAAGCAGATGCTAGTAAGGTGAGTAATAAGGCGAAGGCAAGGGGGAGGAAGCAGCTCGGCACCCTAGGAGCCGGTAATCACTTCTTAGAAGTCCAATTTGTTGAGAAGATTTATGATAAGCGAATAGCACAGGCTTTTGGTATAAGAGAGGAAGGCCAGATAGTTATTATGATTCATTGCGGCTCTCGAGGGCTTGGTCACCAGGTATGCTCTGATTATCTTAGGAGGATGGAAGAAGCGGATCCTGAGCTTATGAGAAGCCTACCAGAGAAAGACCTTATCTATGCCAGAGCAGGCACACAGCTAGCAAAAGATTACTTTGCAGCAATGGCTGCGAGTGCTAACTTTGCCTGGGCTAATCGACACATAATAGCTCATCAAGTGAGAAAGTCGTTCAGAGAAGTCTTTGGTGTGGAGCCAGAACAAGTCAGAGCAGTGTATGATGTTGCTCATAACATTGCAAAGATAGAGGAGCACGAAATAGATGGTGTTAAGAGAAAGGTTTTTGTGCATAGGAAAGGGGCTACGAGGAGCCTGCCAGCAGGGCATCCTAATGTTCCTGAGGTTTATAAGGGTGTGGGCCAGCCAGTTCTTATCCCTGGGAGTATGGGCACGGCTAGTTACTTGCTTGTAGGCACTGAGCAAGCTCTTAAAGAGACTTTTGGAAGCACTGCTCATGGTGCTGGGAGAGTGATGAGCAGGGCAAAAGCCATTAAGAGTTTCAGAGGCGAGCAGGTGAAGAAGGAATTAGAGCAACACCACATATATGTTAAGGCTGCGAGTTGGAAGGGTATATGCGAGGAAGCACCTGCTGTTTATAAGGACATTGACGAGGTTGTTAAGGTCAGCCACGAAGCAGGTATTGGTAACCTGGTTGCTAAGCTAAAGCCGATTGGTGTGATTAAGGGATAGAAGGATTAGATATTATTAGATGTTCTTAAGAATAATATTAACTCTTTCCTTAATACTAACCGCAGGGATTATTATTGGGTGATAACCAAGGTTTTCATAGGTTTTTCTTATTATCTTTGAAATCTCCTTAGCTTCCTCTTCATCCTCTACTCTGTACTTTGTTTTTCTATACAAAGGAAGCGGTTTTAGGAAGAACACTTTTTCATACTTGCACTTATTAATAGCATCCAATAGTTTTTGAGGTGGCTTAAACTGCTTGTACTTATAATAAGCCAGCGAATCAGGTATGCCTCTATCAATAAATACTATTTTCGTGTCCAGAGGAATCTCAGCTTCTCTTCTTAATTGCTCCTCAAATATTTTTCTTTGAAAATCAGGAAAGAACTTGTCCAGCCAGGGCTCAGGAACACCTCTTTTTTTCTCCTTGAAAATTATTTCTTTAGCAGCTTCTTTGATTGTAGGAAAACC